>NZ_JBMFLX010000001.1:0-43479 GCF_049970975.1 Infirmifilum sp.
TTCCTGGCGATGTTCAAGCATGAGTTGAGATCGGCGTTTACCTCGAGGCCCGAGTCCTGCACAAGCATCGCAGCCTTCAGGTCGTACACCTGCATCCCGCCAGACCTGGGGAAGGCACTCGACAGCATAGATGCAATGCTCAGGGAGCTCGAAGAACTCTCAGCCAGGATTGAAGTCCTTCTCGGAGGCTGGATTCTTTCTCTAGCCTTGACTTGAGAAGCTATCACCTCACCCCTCAAACAAACCGGCGTTCGACAATCATTCAATAAAAAAGAGAAGGTAAATAATGATTACTCTCTAAGTCCCAAAAGAGTGTTGGGGCATGCCCCAGGGAATGGCTCCTCAGGAGAGAGCTGCCATCCACTAGACTCAGAATACTTCCGATCGAAGATGAGATATAAAAGCCGGTATGGCATGAGTAAAAGCGATATGAACAATAGTAGTTCTGAGAAAATAGGAGTATTATGGTATACCGAGTGGCTTAGCCCACTAGAGGCTCATGTTCACGGAATCAAGGAGGTTATCTTTGACGGCTGGACTAAATATCAGCGGGTAACAATTGCGAAGACCGGGTCATTTGGAAAAGTACTCTTCCTAGACGGATATGCCCAAAGCTCCGAATATGACGAGTTCATTTATCATGAATCATTAGTACATCCTGCGATGATTACTCATCCCACCCCGAGAAAAGTCCTCATTGTCGGAGGAGGCGAGGGGGCGACATTGCGGGAGGTATTAAAGCACGACACTGTGGAACACGTGGTTATGGTTGATATAGACCAGGAGCTGGTAGAGCTGGCTAAGAAATACCTCCCCGAATGGCATAAGGGCGCTTTCGATGATCCACGTGTAGAGCTACTCTTTATGGATGGAAAAGAGTATATCGAAAAAACACGGGAAAAATTTGACGTAGTAATACTAGACTTGACAGACCCCATAAAGGATACGCCCGGAGTCTTACTTTACACACGCGAGTTCTACGAAGCGGTCAAGAAGATTCTAAACAAGGAGGGTGTAATGGTTACTCAGGCCACCTCGACAAGATACTATATAAATGCGTTCACAATAATTGGAAACACTCTACGGGAAGTTTTCCCATATGTGAGACTATACAAAGTATTCGTTCCCGCCTTTTATAGCGAGTGGGGATTCGCAATAGGCACGATTTCCAGGGATCCATTGTCCATCCCTCAGGAAGAGGTTAAAAGGCGTCTCGAAGCGATGGAACTCAAGTACTTAGATCCAGAAGCCTACGCGTTTCTATTCCACATTCCACGCTACATGCTGGAAAAAATGAAAAAATACACTCAAGTATCGACTCTAGAAAACCCCTTAGAGTTGGCCCCTTGGAATCATCAGACGTGAGCTCTTGCAAGTAGCCTCCAATAACTGATAGACTTCGACGTCTGTTCCGCCTTCGTCTCAGCTCTTTCTTGGATCATTGTTGTAGTCACAGGCTCCTCCAGGTTTTTGAAGAGTTCTCTTTTCTCTAGAATTTGGGTGGTGTAGGAGCCTTTAACGAAATCCTCATCTTCCAGTATCCTAATCAGAAATAAACGATTTGTTTTTAACCCTCTAATCTCAAGTTCGCCTAATGCACGTTTCAGCCTTCTTGTTGCTGACTCTCTATCATGGCCCCAAGCTATTACCTTCATAAGGAGTGGATCATAAAACTCAGGCACTCTGAAGCCCTCATAGACGCCGCTATCTACTCTTATCCATGGTCCAGCAGGAAGGCTTAAACGTGTTATTAAGCCGGGCGAAGGAGCGAAATCCGATGCGGGATCCTCGGCGTAGATCCTGGCCTCAATAGCGTGACCCCTGAAGGAGGGGTCGGAGAGAGATGAAGGTAAATGTTCCCCTGAAGCTATGGCTAGCTGTTGCTCAACGATATCCACACCAGTAATCATCTCAGTTACGGGATGTTCTACCTGTATCCGCGTGTTCACCTCGAGTAAGTAAAATCTCCTTTCATTTAAATCGAAGAGGAACTCAAAGGTTCCCGCGTTCACATAATTGCAGCTCTGAGCAGCTTTAACAGCCAATGCAAGGAGCTTTTCTCTCTCCTCAGATGTTATCGAAGGGGAAGGCGCTTCCTCTATGACCTTCTGGAATCTTCTTTGCACACTGCACTCTCTCTCGAAAAGATGAATTACTTTCCCGTGCATATCCCCGAGAATCTGAACCTCTATATGTTTAGCCCTGGGAAAATATTTCTCAAGGTAGACCTCGGTTCTCGCGAAGTATGCTTTAGCTAGTCTAGAGGCTTTGGCGATTTTTTCTTTCAGTTCCTCGGGGCTGAAAGCCACAAACATGCCAATACCGCCGCCACCACCTGAAGGCTTCACGACCACAGGATATCCAATTTCTTCTGCTTTAGCCTCTGCCTCCTCCAGACCAACCGGATCAAGTGTACCGGGAACAATAGGTATTCCAGCCTTGGCAAAAAATCTACGGGAGGAGATCTTGTCTCCAGCCAGCTTTAGAACGTCGGGTGTGGGACCTATCCAAGTGAGACCGGCCTCCTTAACCTTTTCCGCAAAAACAGGATTTTGTGATAAGAATCCGTATCCAGGATGTATCGCTTCCGCCCCTGAAGATGATGCAGCACGAATAATTTTTTCCATGTTCAGGTAGCTCTCCCTAGGTTCGGAAGGCCCTATAAAGACTTTCTCATCAGCAAGCTTTACATGAAGGGAATTTTCATCTGCCTCGCTATACACAGCTACAGTTTTTATTCCAAGCTCCTTAGCAGTTCTTATTATGCGAACTGCTATTTCTCCCCTATTTGCTATTAGGATTTTGTCAAAGTATTCTCCCATTACACATTCCCTATCTTAACCCGTAGAATATTAGTGCGTTTTCAGTCGTTATTTTGTCTATCTCCTCAAAATTGACCTCTCTCAATCTGGCTATCTCTTCTATCACATATTGCACTCCAAGTGGAGTGTTTACGCCCCCATCGGGTCCAAGGAAAGGTGAGTCCGTCTCGGTAAGTATGTGTTCCAAGGGAAAGCCCTTAGCTATTTTACGCATGTTCTTAGTGTCTCGGACTTTTAAATTGACTGAGAAATAAAAGCCCATGTCGAGGGCTTTTCTAGCTGTGGTCATGTTGCCTGTGAAAGAGTGCATTAAGACCTTCTCGTCTAGTTTATAGCTAGAGAGAATCTCTACAGCCTCCTCCTCTGCTTTTCTACTATGAATGACCACGGGTTTTCCAATTTTCTCAGCAACCTCGAGCATCTCCAAGAAGACTCTTTCGGAGCGCTTGTATTCCTCCTCGTTTTTTATCCAGAACCTGTCGAGCCCTATTTCCCCTATAGCCACTATCCTATCTTTATTCTCGAAAATGAACTCCTTGTATTTCTGAATTTCTAGATCACTCATTTCAACCACTTGGGTTGGGTGTAAGCCGAGGCTGACGAAAACTCGCCCATTATATCTTTGAGTGAGTTCAAGAGCTATTCTGGCATCTATGAAATCCTCCTTTTTCTCACGGTCGAAAGGGAATGCTGAAGTCACTATTCCCGTTAGGACAGTTGCTGCCTCGGGAAGAACCCTATCCAAGATTTCCTTTAAACCCGGATACGTTAAATGGCAGTGCGCATCGAACACAAATCGGTGTTTGTGGATAGCCTTATATTGCTTATGTAAAGTGATGAAAAAGGTATTTCATGCTGAACGCTGCCACAGTGTACTCCCGGATGAGTGTGCTTCGAGAAATGCTTGAAGCATATATTCAGGATACCCTCTCAAAAGAAATCCCTTACGAGGAGGTTTTCTATGCTCTTAAAGGAGGTAAAGCACTTAGGGGTACACTGGCTCTTTTTATGGCTGAGTGTCTTGGAGGTGATCCATCGATTGCTCTCCCGATTGCATTTGCCTTAGAACTCATGCATTCTGCCTCCCTGATACACGATGATATAATTGACAAGTCGGAAGTCAGACGAGGGAGGGAAAGCTTCTGGAAAAAGTATGGTTTAGAGAAGTCTATAATATACCCACACGTCCTTATGGCCACCGCCATTAAATATGTTTCAAAAGCGGGGATAGAAGCGGTTCGGGAGAGCATGGATGCTTGGAGGAAGGCAGCTATTGGCCAGATTTGGGATATGGAAATCCTTAAAGGAGAAAGGGGCGTCGCCAGTTACATCGACATAGTAGTTTATAAAACGGGCGCTGTATTCGAGGCTTCCTCCGTTCTTCCACTCTACGCTTTAGGATTAGATGGAGGAATCATAAGTACAGCTAAAAAGTTCGGTCTATCTCTCGGTTCAGCGTACCAGATCTTGGATGATCTTTCCGATATCGAGAAGGGAGAAAAGAGCAGCGGAAGCGTTTTAAAACTACTTGAAGAATCTGGTGGAGAGGTATATCCTTATGCTCTAAATCTGTTTAAAGAGGAACTAGATAAAATTCTAAAGAATGCAGCAGAGCTTTCAATCAAACTAGCATATTATGCAAGATATTCTCTGGAAACATTTCTACAGGAGACTAGTGACGCGACCCGCCAAAAAATCCTTGGGATTATAAGTTCGAGGTGGACTTATTGGGGACTACCGGATTATCGGTAAAGCTTTGGCTTCAAGTTGAGGAAGTTTTAAGATATCTCTTTGATGAGGATATCTACGAGAGAGCTAACACTGCGATGAGCCTTGGTCTCCACAAGCTTTTAAGAGAATATGTTTTGAGTATGGTTACTAATACAATCTTAGACGTCGGATGCGGTAAGGGGGAGTATATACCTTATCTTGCAAAAAAATCCGACTTTCTCGTGTGCCTCGATCCAATCCTACCCAGGTTTAACTCGAAGCATCCAAAAATGGATAGGGTTGTAGGTGTTGCCGAGTACCTACCCTTCAGAGATTGGGCTTTCTACTTTGCTACTGCCATGTTTAGTTTTCGGGACTTTTTCGATAAAGCTAAGGGCATATACAATCTGAGGCGTGTCGTTAAAAGAGGCGCGCTAATCCTAGATCTTTTCTCGCCGTCCTACATCCTTCGTCCTCTCTTAGTGCTATATTTCGGTGTTGTTGCTCCTGCTATGGGTTGCCTGGCAACAGGGTGTAAGAAAGGACGGTGGGAGCTAATCTTACCCACCATCTTGCTAATGCCTAGGTCAACCTTTTTCGAAAGAATAGGAGGAAAGATCATGTTAAAAAAGGCATATGGTTTGGTTGCTATTGTGTACTTGCCTCCTTATTTTTGAGAAAAGGTGTCTAAGGATTCGTACAATATTTCAATAAATTTATATATATCCCAAACAAGAAGTATTTCAGGATCCTATGTCTAGGAAACAATCTTCAAGCGATGTGGGGGCACTCCGAGTAAATACAACTATAAAACTTTACACCTTAATCCTCCTAGCAGAAGGGGAAAAACACGGATACGAGCTCATGCGAACCCTTGAGAAAATGATTGGAGCGCCTGTAGGTCCCTCACAAATATATCCCTATTTAAGGAAGCTTGAAGAAGCAGGATTAGTCAAATCAAGAGAAGTGGGGTCACGGGATAAAAGATCTTACAAGCTTACCCGAGAAGGTGTGGAGTTCGTAAGAGATGTTTTGGAACGTTCTCTTTCGGTTATCCAGGCCGCTGTTAAGGTTATCGGGAGAGAAAAAGTGTGCTTACCTTAGGAGCTGAAAAATTCACAATCAATCCTTAAATAAATGATAGTCTCTAAGGGTGCTGATGCTCAGGGTTGTAGTCATAGGCGTTGGACCAGCAGGCGCCGCTGCGTTAAGACGTCTAGAAGAACTTGGTGTGAAAGCCATAGGAATAGAGAGGAAAAAAAGTCTGGAAACACCAACTGTGTGCGGTGAGTTTCTACCTGAGCCAACTGCAATATCTTTCATCTCTAACAAGCCGTCTGTTAAGAAAGCCTATCAGTATATCGCTCTTGCCCGTAAGCTAAACACCTTTAGGGAAGTTCACCTTGAGATAGAAGGAATAAAGACTTTCAAGATGAAGATTCCTGGCTTCACAGTAAACCGTAAGGAACTAGTCGAGAAACTAGCCGGCAACTCCGAGTTGATTCTTGGAGATGACATCGTTTCCGTTTTAAAAACTCCCGATGGATATCTAATCAAGACGCGTAAAGGTGTATCTATAGAATCCGAGTACATAATAGCGGCAGATGGTTTTCCATCTACGACTCGGAGAATCGTGAACTGTCCTGCCCGACTCAGCGAAGTGGATTTGGCTCTAGGCATTAACGTCAAAGCCGAAACCCCCAATATGGACAAAAAAATAGTTTACATGTATGCCTCGCCCAAAACACCCGGTGGTTATGCCTGGATAATACCATACAATGGGTCGGTTTCAAACGTAGGTGTAGGTATAAGGTATAACTTTGTAAAAAAGGGTGAAAACATCTCATATTTACTCGAGGAGTTTATACGACTTAATCCGAAGGGCTTTCTCACCGATTATAGCCTACTTGAAGCGCCGCGTTCAAGGTGGATTCCCGTTTCAGGGTTTTACGGGTCGCCTGTCTGTGGCCACGTCCTCTTTGCCGGTGATTCTTTAGGAGCCACTAATCCAATCAACGGAGGTGGTATATTTACCTCTATGAGTCTAGGAATACTCGCCGCTGATGCAGTCTGGCTCGATAATCCAACTGTTTATGAACAGAGGGCCTGGAATGAAATAGGAAGCATCCTTGAAATCGGTAGAGCTTACAGAAAACTAGTTGACTGGTTTTTCGAAAACTGGAGTTACGCGAAAATTATCTCTTTGTTGCCGAATACATTAATCACAAGGATAATAAAAGGTGAAAAAACACTCCTTTATCCTCTACTTACTCTTGGAACAAGAAGCTAAACCTTTGATCGACCTCTGCGGGTTCGAGCTTCTCATAAGCTTCAGTAGTCCCTAAGTCGAACCAAAAGCTAGAAGTTATATAGCCTCCTACTCGTAAATTCCGTTGAAGGAACATTCCTATTAAGTCGCCCATAATGTCAATATCCTTTTTGTTCTCAGCTATCTCACTCAGATAGTCCAGCGCACGCCTCCTTACGACTAGCACTCCTATTGTTACCGGCTTGCCGAGAAATGGCTTTTCGACAAGTTTTGTCACCCTGTCTCCTTCGAGCTCGGCTACTCCGACAGCAACACGATAATTTGGAGACAATGCAAGCGTTGAAGTGAAGTTTTTCTCCTCATGGAACTTGATCATATCAGCGAGATTAATGTCCGAGAGAATATCTCCATAATATATGAGAACGTTCTCCGCGTTATCTAAGACGCCCTTCAAGTAAGCATTATAGAGGGCTCCACCGTTACCTCCATAGTTAGGGTCATCCCACACATAAGAAATGCTTACACCATATCTCTCTCCTTTATTGAAGTAATTGACTATTTGTTGACCTTTGTACCCCACAAGCATTACAATGTCTCTAATCCCATGATACTTCATCAAACGTACAATGTATTCTAAGAGCGGTTTTTGCTGCGTGCCTATAGGTATCATAGCTTTCTGAAAGTAATAGGTTAAAGGTCGCAGCCTTTTTCCCTCACCCCCGCAAAGAATGACACCAACGGTATTTCCTAGTTCGCCCATACGGTTTTAGTGACGTCAACAAATTATTTGTTTTTATTGGTCACATCGTGATTTTACGAAATCAATGATTAATAATAAAGGTTAAGAAGGATAATTGTTAAAAAGGGGTTTCCTTAATACCATGTGCAAAGCAAAAGTTACTTGTGGGAAGATGACTTTGATATAACAAAGATTAGATCCCGATGGGTTCTTGATTCACGCTCTAATCCTACCGTTGAAACAGAGGTTTATACGCTCGCAGGTGGTTTTGGAAGGGCTATAGTACCTTCAGGAGCATCTACAGGTTCCCACGAAGCACTAGAGTTGAGAGATGGATCCCGCGAATTTCACGGTCGGGGTGTTTTAAAAGCAGTCGAGAACGTGAATACGGTAATAGCGCGAGAGATAATAGGAATGGATTCACGCCGCCAAGAAGACATTGATAAGAAAATGTTAGATATTGACGGGACACCAAACAAATCAAGACTAGGGGCTAACGCAATCCTATCTGTTTCCCTAGCGGTAGCCCACGCAGCCTCAAGCACTTATGGTGTTCCTCTATACTTTTACCTAGGAGGAATGCAGGCCTATCTACTTCCAGTTCCCCTAATGAATATAATTAACGGCGGGAAGCACGCTGGTAACGAGCTGAAGATACAAGAATTCATGATAGTCCCGGTGGGCGCTAAAACTTTCCGTGAAGCCTTGAAAATGGGCAGCGAGACATATAATTCATTAAGAAAAATTTTGAAGGAAAAATACGGCAGCTCAGCCATAAATGTGGGCGACGAGGGAGGTTTTGCCCCTCCAATGAAAAACACACGTGAAGCGTTAGATGCCTTGATAGCAGCCATAAAGGACTCGGGTTATTCTCCCGGCAAAGACATCGCCCTTGCTCTCGATGCTGCAGCCTCAGAATTCTACGACGATAAGAGGAATGTTTATTATCTTGATGGCAAGGAATATTCTCGTGAGAACCTCATCAATTACTATAAAGAATTAGTGCAAGAGTATCCCATTGTTTCAATAGAGGATCCTCTCCACGAGGAAGACTTCGAAGGTTTCGCCATAGCGACGCAAGAGTTAAAGATACAAATCGTGGGGGATGATCTCTTTGTCACTAATGTTAAGAGGATATCAAAGGGCATTGCCTCAAGGGCTGCAAATGCGCTTCTCTTGAAGGTGAACCAGATAGGAACACTGACGGAATCATTAAATGCTGCGAGGCTTGTAACTATGAACAACTACTCTCTTATAATAAGTCATAGGAGTGGTGAAAGCGAGGACGTAACAATCTCGCATATAGCAGTTGCTCTAAATGCTGGGCAGATAAAAACTGGGGCGCCCGCTAGGGGGGAGAGAACAGCTAAGTATAATGAGCTCTTAAGGATTGAGGAGGAGCTAGGCTCTCGAGCCACCTACCCGGGCATAGGTATATTCAAACACTATAAGCTAGGCTCGTTGTAAAGTGAAACTAAAAATTTATTTCTGATGTTAAGATAAGTCATTCTGTGTCTTTGCCTTTGACACATGGTACTGTCGTATCTAAGAATATCCTTAGTAAATGGACGGAAGCAGACCCCTTTGTAAACCGACTGGTTTCTACTCTAGAAAGCGACGAGGAGGTAATAGCTCTACTCGAAATGAGCAATATTAACGCAGTGAAACGTCTTGGATTCAATGATCACGGCCCGGTTCACGCTAGAATAGTTGCAGGTGTGGCGCTAGAGATACTAAACTTATTGCTAAACAGAAATATTGGAATGAGTACTTTGCAGGATGGAACATCTAAAAGCATCGATGAGGTAAAAGCGATACTCGTCCTTGCAAGTTACCTTCATGATGTTGGTAATTCTATTCACCGCGAATACCATGAAATGGTTGGAAGCCTCCTAGCTAAAGATATAGTTGATAGGATACTTCAACAAATATTTCCGAAAATTGGCGGAAGGCGTTACATGTTGCGCCAAGAGATACTCTCTGCAATATTCAGCACTGAATATGATGTGCGAGCATTAACGATGGAGGCCAGTATAGTGAAGCTCGCAGATGGATTAGACATGTCTGAAGGAAGAGCCAGACTGCCCTACAAGATGGGTAAGATTGACATGCATTCCCTATCGGCTCTTAACATTAAGCATGTTGAAATCTCTCCAGCAGAGGACGTTCCTATACTTGTATCAGTTTACATGGATGATCTGGCAGGTTTCTTTCAGGTGGAGCGCGTTCTCATGCCTAAGATTGAATCAACTAAGCTGAAAGGTCTAGTAAGGATAAACATCTATAACGCAAGAGGGGAGCTAGTAGCCTCTATAAAAACAGGCTAAATTGCTCGAAAATACCCTTAATTACCTCGTACTCCATAAAGCTAAGCGACAAAGCATGGAAGTACCAGCCATCGAAGGAGGCAAGCCGCTGCGTGAACATTTTAAAGAGTATTACCCCTCATTCACCGAATACGAAAAACAATTAGTTTTATCCGTATTGGAATCCGGAAGACTAGCCTCTGGTCTAGGCAAGTATGTAAGAGAGTTTGAGGAGTCCTTTGCTAGATTCATAGGGGTTAAGCATGCCCTCGCACTTATGAATGGAACAGCCGCGCTTCACACTGCCGTGGCAAGCTTAGGGATTGGTTCCGGAGATGAAGTTATAACTACGCCCTTCAGCTTTGTGGCAACTGCCACCTCCATCCTTCACAACAACGCGATTCCGGTTTTCGGGGATATAGAGCTGGATACATTGAATCTTGACCCAGAAACGATACCTGACAAGATAACAAACAGAACTAAGGCGATACTCGTTGTCCATCTGGCTGGGCACCCCGCCGAAATGGATGAAATAATGAAAATAGCCCGGGAGCACGATCTAGCCGTCATAGAGGACTGTGCACAGGCTATCGGAAGCGAGTATAAAGGAAGAAAGGTAGGATCCATAGGAAACATTGGAGGTTTTAGCTTCTATCAATCCAAAAATATGACGACAGGAGAGGGAGGAATGATTACGACGTCAGACGAACTCCTTTACCGACGTGCAAAGCTTTTCATCGAGCATGGTTCTGAGGAAAGATACTATCACACCATTCTCGGATGGAACTACCGAATGACTGAGTTACAGGCTGCACTGGGCCTTGGCCAGTTAAAGAGGATTGACGAGTTGAATCGTGCAAGAGAGGAAATAGCTAAAATCTACACAGATGAGCTGGAATCACTAGATGGGTACCTCTTACTACTGCCTAAACCTAAACCGCACGTAAAACATACGTGGCACATCTATCAGGTACTTTTAAAGCTGGAAAACCTGCGAGTAAATCGTGACCGAATAGTTGAGGCCGTAAGAAAGGAAAACCTTCTCGCACTAGTAGCCTATCCTAGAACTATATACGAGAACCCGTTATTTCAGAACCTGAATGCTTACGGTAATGGATGTCCATGGTCATGCCCGTTCTATGGAGCTAAGATCACATACAAGGCTGGCCTCTCTCCCAAAGCGGAGTTTGCCGCCCGAAGCGTCGTAACACTACCGACTCTAGCGGGTATGACAGCTGAAGATGCTATCGACACTGCAAAGGCATTAAAGAAAGTTTTAATATACTATAAAAAGTGATATACCTGTGAGTCATCCAATAATCGAGAAAGCGTTACAGGATAAAAGAACCCTTCTCTCCCTCTCTGAATCTCTCCAAATACTAGAGAGCTATGGATTACCCGTCGTAGACTATGTTTACATTAAATCCCCTGAGGAGGCTACCGCAATTAAAGGTCTCTCTTTCCCTGTAGTTCTTAAAATAGATAGTCCTGACATTGTTCACAAGACTGAGGCGGGGGCAGTGAAGGTGGGTATAAGGGACGCAGATGAATTAAAGAAATCAATAGAGGATATGTTGTCCAGAATCCGCCGGAGCCATCCAGATGCTCGAATAAACGGATTTGTAATCCAGGAGATGGTCCGAGGGGCTCAAGAAGTAATAATAGGAGGATTAAAGGATGAACAGTTTGGTCCCGTGATAGCTTTTGGGATAGGCGGAATACTAGTAGAGGTTCTAAAAGATGTTGTGTTTGAGATAGCTCCCGTAACTCCTGAACAGGCCCTGGGGATGATTCGTAGGATCAAAGGTTACCAGTTACTCGAGGGGTATAGGGGGTTGCCTAAAGCCAACGTAAATCTCTTAGCAGATATTATTAGCAAGGCATCCATAATGTTTACTCAGCTTTCCTCTTTTATCTCCGAAATGGATCTTAACCCGACCTTTGTCTCCTCTGATTGGGTCAAGATTGCCGATGCACGGTTCAAGCTAAACGTTTAGACACGATCAGGGCTCACAGTTTTTTTGTTTGAGTCTACATCAGTCGCGAGAAGACTCGTCACTCGTCCTGTTACCGTCGCCTCATCATCTAATGTTGAATACACAGTTCATTTATATATCGCTTACTTCTGGTTAGAAAAATAAAAATAGAAGTTTTACTAATATATTTGCGGTGACGGCCTTGACCCTTTCCTTTGGAACTCTTCTCGAGTTTCTCATTTCGTGGATAGTAAGTGCTGTGATAATATATATTGCATTGAAGATCTTTCCTGGTAAACAGCAACGAGAAAACATAACCGGGGCTCTAATTGCTGCTCTTATAGGCGAGATAATTTTCGCTTTCTTCAACCTTATAAGAATACCTTTCGGCAATCTACTAGCGATTATAGTGTGGTTGTATGCACTTAGAAAGCTCTTCGGGGTCGGTTGGCTGGGTGCTGTTGTAATTGCTATCCTGATATACATCTTGAGCTTAATAGTTTCACTTATAGGTCTACCTCACCTTCTGTAAGATTACTTCGAGAATAGAATATCTTTTTTAGGAACCTTTGCGTAAGGAGTTGCAGGTGTGTGTAATATCATGGAGGGGAGGATGTCGTATTCTACGCTGAAGTCCATTATATCTCATTATCTCTTAAATGTTTTCTCAGAGCTTTCACAACAAGAGGCTGATTTTATGAGCGATGTAGCTACACAGGACTTCATCAATTATGTTTCGGTAATGAATGACTTCTTACACGATAGTGACTTCTCTATTAAAGCTTTGAACTATATTTCGCGTTTGGCTGATCAAAATCCCTTGGAAATAGATAAAATTCTAAGGGATTGGATTGAGGTATGGGTTCTCAAGTGGAAACAAAGGGTAAAATTAGTCATGGGTGATGATGAGGCGAACAATAAAGCTTACCAGGAATTAGAAGACAAAGTCTCTCCTTTACTCAGCACGCTTGGAGGAGACCTTATTACTTTCAGGAAGTTTGCGATAGGTTCACTTATAAGTTCTGGGGAAGTATGTTTCACAAATCTAATGGCCGACATGATCATAAAGGAAGTTCTTTTTAAAGTCGCTTCGAGTCAAAATAGCGAAGAGGTACTGCGATTCGTGAAATCCAACCCTATTTTCATAGTAAACGAAATTATCAAGAAGGTTAAGGAGCTTAGCAGGTTTAAAGGGAACCTTGTTGTTGTAAGGATTAATCCAGCATTTTTCCAGGAGATGCAAGGTGAGGCAATTGAGTGGTGGTGAAGCCGAACGTTATTTGAAGGCTGAAGTTGTAGGGGTTTACCCTGTAGTTATCGAGTCATCAGGAGCAGCATTCGTGATGCTACTCGAAGCAGCTGAGTGGAAAGGTAAAATGCTGCCCATATACATCGGTGTCAGTGAAGGATTATCGATACAAAATGCTCTATCTGGAGTCAAGATGGAGAGGCCTCTAACGCATGATCTTCTAATAAATATTCTTGAAGCACTGGGAGTTACGATTGAAAAGGTGACAATAGATGCCTTGCTTAACAACACGGTATATACTGCAACCTTAGTACTGAGAAAAGGAGAAGAGGGAAACTCTGAGAGGATCTTCATAGACGCCAGGCCTAGTGATAGCGTTGCGCTGGCTTTAAGAGCCGGCGCCCCTATATATGTAGCCGCCCATCTTGAAGCATATGCCCGGAGTCCTGAAGAACTGGGGTTGAAGGAATAAAATGAGCGGTGCAAATCAAGCAACAGGTCTTTCTAATGATGAACTGGTGAGACTTTACATATCTCATTTGATTGCTAGGAACAGGTCTGAGAGGACTATAAAGTCGTTCCGCAGTATTCTTGAAAGATTTATCGGTTTTCTCGGAAGTAAAAGTGTAATGGAAGTAAGCGTCTACGACATAGATCTCTTTCTAGCTCATCTGCGCCAAAGAGGTTGGAAGCCAGATAGCTTGTACACGGCTGCCGTTGCAATTAAAAGGTTCCTCGAATTTATAGGGAAGAAAGATGTTTTGAAAGACTTCGAACTTCCAAGACGCGAGAAGAAACTCCCTAGATACTTAGAACCCGAGGAAGTTAAAAAAATGCTCGAAGTAGCGGAAGACTCCAAGGAGAAGCTAATCGTGCTCCTCTTGTATACGACAGGCTTGAGAGTTGCCGAACTTGTAAACATTAAAAAATCAGATATAGATCTCGAGAAAAACACTATAAGAGTCAAGGGCAAAGGCTCCAAGGAACGTTACGTGTACTTTCCACCCGGCGTCACTCGACTCCTAGCGCAGGAGCTAAGCCGTAACAGCTCTGAGTGGCTTTTCCCATCTTCAAAGAATCCCAATCATCACATACATTACACTACAGTCGAGAGAATACTGAGAAATCTAGGTAAGAAGGCAGGCCTAGGAAAACGTGTCACACCGCACGTTTTGCGCCACACATTTGCAACCATAAGCCTTGCAAGTGGTCTGGACATCCGCGAGATACAGGAACTTCTCGGCCATTCTAATCTGAATACAACCCAGGTCTACGCTCATGTATCTCGTGAAAGATTAAAGAGAGACTATGAGAAGGTTTGGGGAGCTTTTTCAGGACTTTAAACGATTTCAACCTGATTTGCCCGTAGTTCAACCTCAAGCCGTTTAAGCAGAGTATCTAGTCCAACAAGCTCCGCTCCCGCGAAGTTTTGCATATACTGCAGGCCAACCTTATGCCATTCATCGCTAGCTGCGGCCACACACTCTAAAGGTACGATGACCCTGTAGCCCCTGTAGAAAGCACCCATGACTGTTTGCTGCACGCATATGTGAGTGTGTATACCTGCTACTATCAGCGTGTCAACTCCTAGTTCTCGTAACAGAAGGTCGAGGTCCGTGTACTCGAAAGCGTCGTATCTTCTCTTTGGAATAACAAAGTCTCCAGGAGATGGGGTTAACTCACTAACGATGCGGCTTTCACTAGAGCCTTTCAAGGCATGGGGCCCCCATAATCTTTCCTCAAAATCTATGTTCTGATAGTGCTGATCTATCACGTGTATAACAGGGATGTTCTTACTATGTGCATAATCAAGCAATCTCTTTATGTGAGGGATTATCTGTTCGGCTTTCTCTGCCCGTAGACGACCCCGGACAAATTCTTCGAGCATATCAATAATTAAAACAGCATGTTTGGGCATTGTGTGAAGAATCGGAATCAGAGTTTAAATTGTTTTTCATTCAGGCTTGAGTACAACGACCTTGGGTTTGAGCTCTTCATCTAACTGTTTTAAAAGCGTTGCAATTCTGTGCCCCTTTTCTGTGAGACGTAAAATCCTGTTACCCGGAGCTCCTTTCCTATCTTCCTCTACAAGGTTATATTGTAGGAGCTTCTTGATGTTATTATAGATGGAGGTTGTTGAGAGGCCCGTGGATGGCCTTAAATCGGTAATCTTCTTTTCACCTTCAAGCAGAGCGAGAAGAATAAGATCACTTTCAGTGAATATGATCTTTCTATCTATTTCTTCACCCAATTCAAGCCCCCTATTTTCAAGAGTATATCCGAAATAAAAATTAACCTCTATTTCAAGAACCATATGGTATGTCAACAATCAAACTATCTGATTTCCAGAAGCTCGATATACGTGTTGGTCGCATTCTTGAAGCCCAAGCTATACAGAAAAGTGATAAGCTTATTCTCTTAAAAGTGGATATTGGAAGCGAGGTCAGGCAGCTAGTAGCAGGTCTACGTCCATACTACAAGCCAGAAGAGCTTGTTGGCAAGCAAATAATTGTTCTTGCAAACCTCGAGCCTAAATCGTTAATGGGCTATACGTCTCAAGGGATGTTACTAGCAGCCATAGACGACGGAAAACCAGTTCTGCTGGTACCGGAAAAAGAAGTAAAGATCGGCTCAAAAATAGGATAAAAATTATTTTTAACGGATACCTAAGTGAAGTCCTCGATCGAATCTAGCAGTGTCCATCTCCCTGTAACTGCTAAGGAGTTTTCTGATTGCCTCTCGAATCGCATCACTTCTATTCTGAAAGTATCCCTTCTCGATAAGCTGGTCCAATGCATCAATGAGACCTGTAGGAAGTTTAACTGAGATAACTTTTGTGATCGAAGTATAGTCACCCCTATTTGTCACGTAATAACTGCTTGTAAGATCGTTGCGTGTTGTCATCGAGCATTATATACACGTGCTTAGTATATAGAATCCTCGCATTAAACCGATCGCATAGTTGTAGGACAAATTGATGATCCTAGAATCGCGGAGCCTTAATTACCTTAGAAACTAAGTTCTGGCATCAGAAACGTTAATTTATGAAGGTTCGCTCTAACCTTGAGTTTTATGGCAGAACGGCGTCCTAACTACCAGAAAGAAAAGGAGAATATTCGGAGGGAGACATGGCTTACCCTCGAAAAATATGAAGTAGTCACTACCCCGAGACCTTGTTATGGAAAAATACCAGGCTTCATTGGAAGCTCCGGCGTGCAAACTAAACTCGTAAAACTAGAACATTTCAGAACATCATCGGTGATCTACACCACTCCTGACGTCCCAATGAGAGTTGTACGCGAGGAATCACTCAGGAGGGGGAAGCAGGTAATCCTCTCCCTTCCCGGGTTAAAAGGCTATGTTTTACTGGATTCTGATAAAATACCCCCTCACCGACTAGGATATGCATCGACACTAAGAGGAGCCCTTGCCATGGGCGAGAGGATTAAATGGCCTGAGAATATGAAAATAGATATTGTGTTCATAGGTAGCGTGGCTGTAAATACTAACGGTGCAAGACTTGGAAGAGGCGACGGGCTCTACGACTTAGAATATGGAATACTCCGCGAACTTCACGTTATCTCCGAACGAACGCCCATAGTAACCATTGTCCACGACCTTCAGGTTATCGAGAAGAAGATCCCAATGCTGCCTCATGACGTCCCAGCAGATTTTATAATAACTCCTACGCGTGTATTGATTACATCCACACCCTTTCCACGACCTCCAGGAGTTATATGGGAATCCCTCTCTATCGAGTTCATCAAATCAACTCCTATACTCCGGGCTTTGTTTGGAATTTCATAGAATTATCTTGCTCTAAGCAATCCAGGCGCCTCTATGTTAAGCCTGATCTGACATTGCGCACAAAAAGTCGCGGGCTTGCTATCTACATCATACACCGAGTTACTAAAACGCATAACACAGTTCCGCGAGCAGTGAGGCAGACCAAAGCTATGTCCGAGCTCGTGTAGGCTTTCCTTTAACAATCTTGCACGAAACAGTTGAACAGAGTTTGTAGAGCCGTAAAGATCTGGCTTAAGCCTTTCTGTAAATACTATTCCCCCCCAATTCGGTTTAGCTATTCCGAAAACAAAATTCAATCCCTCGACGAATCCATCTCCATCAATCACTACCAGCACCCTTTGGTGGGGTAAAACGCCTATTTTCTCGGAGAGGTAATCTAAAAGTTTATCAGCCTGAAGCTGTTCTCGCTCCTCTGAATAAACCCCTATCAGCGAGCCTAAAGTAATCGTTTTCGAATCTGTGACGATCGAAGCATTGAAAATAAGTCTCAGCATGTTTTCTAGCCACTCAATATGTTCAATTGGTATTCCTACAGATAATATCTTTATAGCGTATTCAGCCATAATACGACAGTATGTTAAACATACCAAGACATTAAATAAAGTGTTACTGTTATTCCATGGATTGGGACCTTGCTAGGATAGGTTATGTACTACAGGCTAGATGATATACTTGATGAGGCTATAGCTGTATCAGAGGAGAGCATCCGGGTACTTCTGATCACAATTATTGGAGCGACAATTATTTCTCTATTGTTTAATTCTCCGAATGTCTTCTTATTCCCGCCGCTAATAGCATCTTCCTACTTTTTTGTTTCATTTTTACGTAGAATTTATGAGTTTTACCGGAAGGAAGGAAGCAGAGGGCTAGGGTTGCTGTTTGTAGCGCCATCATACGTGACGTTGGTAACAGGTTTTTTAGCTTTCTCGGGTTTTCTATCAACGCTAGCCTACACAATTATATTGATTGGCTTCCTCCTAATGATTGTTTTTAAAATCATTGAGGGTAAACGTGACTTCATCGTTTTAACGTAGCGTTTTCTTTTCAAAAGTTTCATGTTGTACTTAGGAAAAGTTAAAGATAAAAACCAGGGGGGTATAATCAAGTCGTGTCTAATCTCACTAAATACGAGATTTTCCCATTGCTCCTAGAACTAGCTAAGAGGAACTGTCTCAACTTTCCTGAAAGGATAAGTCGGACAGAAATAATAAAATCTCTAGATATCTCTGCATGGCGATTTCGGAAGCTTCTAAAATATGCTGAGGATGAGGGGTATATTGAGCGTGTGCCTCTAGGGCGTTTTATCGCTTTCAAGATAACGCCTCGAGGGAGAGAGTTACTAGAGAGCATCTATGGGGATTTAAAGAGGATACTTGACTCAGGCTTAACCGTTGAGCTCAGAGGTAAAGTTGTTCCTGGTTTGGGCGAGGGTGCGTACTATCTTAGCATTCCACAGTATGTTGAAGCTTTCAAGGAAGCTCTAGGCTTTGAACCCTTCCCTGGAACGCTTAATGTGAGGCTCGATGAGGACTCAGTGAAGAAGAGAGGTTTCGTAAGGAATTCAGGAAAAGGAATATACATTCCGGGTTTTACTTTGAATGGTAAAAGTTTCTGTGGAGTCACAGTCTATAAGGCTGTGATTAGTGCCAATGGAGTATCTGTATTCGGCGCAGTCCTAGATATTGAAAAAACCAAGCATGGAGATGAAATTCTAGAAGTGATATCTCAGGTGAGATTACGTTCAGAGTTAAAGCTGAGAGATGGAGATCCCGTCGAAATAAGGGTTATGCTTTAGGCTCCTCTACTTCTTTCAATTCAAAAATACAAAATCCCTCTTTGAACTCGACAAGTTTCTCACTAATTGCATAAACTCTTCTGCCCGTGAGCGTACGGATACCGGCTGCCACATAGAAGGGAAGAGGACAGTACTCTCTCAATTGG
Source organism: Infirmifilum sp. (assembly GCF_049970975.1). NCBI lineage: Archaea > Thermoproteati > Thermoproteota > Thermoprotei > Thermofilales > Thermofilaceae > Infirmifilum > Infirmifilum sp. The sequence continues at coordinate 18,820 of NZ_JBMFLX010000001.1, forward strand.
CAATCTGTTCCCTGTACCTTCACTTTAATGCTCTCTCCCTCAATCTCAACATAGCCTTTAAGTTGTACCTTATCGAGTACAATGCCGATCGCCTCATCAATGGAAGATGCTTTCATGTCCTTGAAGACTTCACGGGCAAAGAGCTCTGATGCTACTGCGACCTGGCCCCTTGTAAGGCTGAGCTTTTCAACCAGCTTTCTAATGACTGCAAGCCATAAGTTACAGCAGTGAGGGTCTTGCATCTTGTAAGTATCTATCCAGTGATGTATAAGGTTATTCTAACCTCCTCCGATATGGGGAAGTACCTTGACTTCATCCCCCACCCTTATAGGATGCTCTAGCTCTGCAGGCCTATCATTTACCAGGAAAAAGATTCTACCGAGATGCGGAAGAAGTATAGGGTTTAGGATACTTTTTAGGGTGTAAGTCTTTTCTTCACTTACATCCAATTCTTCAAAGGTTTTGCCGACTAGCTCCGTTACGAAGCCATAATAAAGTATCTTGATTTTTCCCATACCCCCTCAGTAAGTTAGCTGTATAAAACTTTCTAAATCCTTGCGTACGTCCGTTAATCCTAGCCTTTCAAGCGTGGACGCTCTAGGAATGCCTCTGTGATCCCACCCAACATACGAGTAGTAAGCACCCAGCATTTCGTCGTATCTATCTATGTCCAGTCTTGCTCCCTTGAATGGCCCTTTTGTTAGCGGACGTGTAAACCACTTCTTAGGTGGATAGTCCCTGCCTCTATGCCAACCTTTACCTTCAGCTTGGAACTCTCTCACCCAGAAAGCCCGGATTAAAGTTAATACTCTCTCAGCAGCTATCAGAAAATCGTCCCATGTCCAGGATAGCCCCGTAGCGAGGTTAAACAGCCTTACATACCAGTCCAACTCTAGACTTACCTCAACCCAGGGCAACCTACATGATACCAGCATTTCAAAAACCCCACCTCTTATTCTTTGAAGCTCGAATACCCTGAACGCTTTTTGACGTGTATACTCGAACCTTCCGTGTGCTACTTCCCATGATATAACCCATGCGTCTTTATGATGGGCTCCCACCGTGCTTACACCATATGATAGTGCCATGGCCGGTGCGGCGTGGCAGTCATAAGCAGAAACACTAAGTCCCTTAACGTGGACAGCAATTTCATCCCCTCCAAGCTTGAGTGAGGCGTGCTCTAAGCCCTCTGCAAGCAGGTCGCCCAGGCCCCGCCGATAAACGATATCCTCGGATAATTCAAGCATCGAGTTAAAGTCTCCGAAATCAATCTTCTCCTCTATGATTTTGCTTTGAGAGGCCTCCGCTGCAAAACCCAGAGCGGCACCAAGGCCAATAGTATCAATTCCCCACATGTCGGCAAGCCTGTTAAGCCTTGCGATCTTGGCCAGGTCATTAAGACCTATGTTGGAACCGAGCATGGCTACATTCTCGTAGTCAAGTTCAGAGATCTCTCCAGTATCATCTAGAATATAATTTCCGCAGGGCATGTTGCAGTTAGGGCATCCTCGCTGCCCTTTCTTCACCCGCTCCATTGCATTCCCGTCGATATTCTCGCTAAACTCGAAGACACCCTCACTGAAATTATAGGTTGGTAGTACGCCGTTAGCCTGCGACCATTGTATTGTTGACATGGTTCCCTGTCTCATCCAGAAAGAATAAGCCGGCTTCTTCTTAATCTCTGCATATGCTTCGGCTGCTAGCTTTTTATACTCCTCTGGATCGTGGAGCTCAGGAAGTCTATCTCCTGAAAACACTATAGCTTTCAAGTTTTTGCTACCCATAACCGCTCCTATGCCTGGCCTACCACCGCTCCTACCCTCCTGTGACATAACCGTAGCGAGCTTTACCTTATTTTCGCCAGCCGGCCCAATGAGAAGTATACCTGTGTTTCTCCCATGTTTCTTTCGGAGTATCCTCTCGCTGGTAAATGTATCTCTGCCCCAGAGGTCTTCAGCCGGACTAAACTCGACTTTCCCATCGTAAATGTGTAAGTAGACAGGTTTCTCGGATTTCCCTGTTACCACTAGAGCATCGTAACCAGCGTATCTCATATAAACGGCTCCTAAGCTCCCAATATTTCCGTCTCCGTAACCGTGTGTGAGTGGGCTCTTAGCTGCAACGACGAGTTTTCCAGTGCTTGGGCCGGGAAGACCTGTTATAGGCCCTGTTGCTATCACAAGCAAGTTGTGTGGTGAGAAAGGATCTAGTCCTGGGGGAAGGTAATCCCACAATATACGTGCAGCAAATCCTCTCCCACCTATGTATTTTTGGGCGAATGAGCCATCGTATTCATGTATCTTGATCTTCCTATTGGATAAGTCAATCCATAATATCCTCCCATTCCATCCTTTCAGCATCATTTTTATTTCCTGCACAGTACTAGTTAAAACTTATTTCGATAAATATATAAATAAGAATGGGGATAAAATGAACCCTCGTCGGTGATGAGCATATGGAGCTCAGAACTAAACTGCTACCTTATGAGAGTATTCATCACACGGTGGTGCTTGACCAGTCTTTAGCAAGAAAACTCGATCTTAAACCAAACGATAGGGTTCGTGTCCAATCCAAAACTAAAAGTATCATTGCGGCGGTCAACATTGCAAAGGAATTTCCAAACGACTCGGTAGGACTTTACTTAAACGTAGCTAAGACCCTTGGGGTAAATGAGGGAGATCTTGTTGAGGTCGAGCCTACGGAACCTCCCAAGTCTCTGAATACTCTCCGTAAAAAGCTTTCAAGAGGTAAAATAACTTTCGATGAAGCTTTACAGCTTATGCGTGACGTAGTCGAGGGAGTTTTGAGCGAAGTAGAGCTTGCCGCACTGGTAACGGCTATTCATTTCCAAGGTCTTTCAATAGATGAAGCCTACAATCTAACAGTAGCCATGGTTGAAACCGGGAAGAGATTATCCTTGAACAGACAAACAATTCTTGATAAACATAGCCTGGGGGGAGTCCCTGGAGATAAGACAAGTCTCATAGTAGTTCCCATAATAGCGTCGCTGGGATTCACAATACCAAAGACATCCTCCAGAGCAATAACGTCACCAGCCGGGACAGCAGACAGGATGGAAGCCCTAGCCCCCGTGAACCTCTCAATAGAAGAAATGACCCGTGTAATCGAGAAGACTAACGGCTGCATAGTTTGGGGTGGGGCATTAAACCTGGCTCCTGCAGACGACATAATTATTCGTGTCGAATACCCCTTAGGGATAGACCCCTTCTTTGTGCCGTCCATCCTGGCTAAGAAGCTTGCAGTGGGTTCTACCCACGTAGTGCTCGATATACCCACAGGCAGGGGGACTAAAGCTCGCACCATTGAGGAGGCCCGCAGGATTTCATATGATTTCATAGAGCTTGGATCCATGCTTGGCCTTAAGCTTCAGGCTGTAGCAACCTATGCCGAGGAGCCCTTAGGTTATGCTGTTGGTCCGAGCTTAGAGGCAAGGGAAGCGCTTCTAGCCTTATCTACGCTTAAACCTATGGATCTTGTAGATAAGGCGGTCACCCTAGCAGGTACACTGCTTGAGATGGTGGGGATTCAAAACGGTTATGAGGTGGCGTATGAGGCTCTACGCTCCGGAAAGGCTGAAAAGAAACTTCGACAAATAATAGAGGCACAGGGAGGGAACCCTGAGATAAAGCCCGAGGAGTTGCCCGTCGGAGATAAAACTTACACATATTATGCTGAAGAAGAAGGTTTTGTATACTATATCGATAATCCTTTGGTTGCACTTATAGGTAAGATGGCCGGCGCTCCACTTGACAAGGGAGCTGGGGTTCTACTCCACGTAAAAATAGGTGATAAAGTTAAACCCGGGGATCCGCTGTTTACAGTATATTCCTCCAGTTCAGTGAAGATACAGAGTGTTGAAAAGATGCTAGCATCATCCAAAGTTATTGGTATCGGCAAGATAGCTGGCAGAAAAATGCTACTCGAGAGAATAAGTTTCACTCCAACGAGACCCACCTTTGAAAGATAATGTCAAGTTTTAGCACAGCAAGTTTTTTAGACACTATTACTAGTTGAACGCGTGGATAACGTGGGTGAGTTTATAAAGCTGTTCGCAAGCAACCTAACTAACTGGGTACAAGCTCAGAAGACATTCCTGGACTCTGCGCGCTCAATAGAGACTGACCTTGTCAATGCGGATCGACTGGAGTTGATACTGGCTACTCGTGCGGCATTCACCCACATGGTTAAAACAATAGAGGCTTTTGACAAGTGGTTGCAGGATCCCTTTATAGTTGGTCATATGCCTAGAGAGATGCTCTTAGACATACAGAGAAATGTTTGGGAGATTTTAAAGAAACTTCTTGAACTCGATATAAAACATACCTCAGAGTTCAGAGACATGTTATTGAAATTAGCTGAGGAAGGCAAGTTAAATCCTCTCCTCTTTGCACCTAGAGAGGAGTCTAGAAGGGAGGATAGATTTCATATAAGCTATTGACAGAATGAAAGATTCTCAGGTGCTGAGAGGTGAGCATAGGGGACCTTGTGGAGACTTTGAGGAACGGTAAGCATTTGATTGAAATCGAGGAGAGCGTTTTAGCCGACTACGAACTTCCTTGGTTTACCGTCAACCTAGCTCGTAAAACGTCGAAAGCATTACTTTTTAAAGATGTAGTGGATAAGGAGTACCCAGTTACGACGAATATCTATTTGGGCAAGATAGATATATCTTTTCACAACAGTACATCACTAATAGTTGAAAATTTTAAGAGGCTTATCTCGATCCTTCTTAACGTATCATTAGACCCTTCCTCTAAGATAAGCGTTTTAGCCTCATTTGCCTGGATCTCCGACGTATACCCGAGAGTCGTAGGAAGCCAGGGATTCCTAAGACGCTCGGCACTTGAATTTGACCTCACAGGTCTGCCAGCAGTAAGACATACAGCCCGAGAAGAGCACCCGGTTATCAAAAACCCAGTTATTCTACTCTCGGATCCGAAGACTGGCCAAACAATATTATTCTCAGAACCAGTCCAGGTTATAGATGAGAAGACCCTACTCCTTCACATACCCAGATCATCGAAAGCTTTTATGTTTCTAGAGGAGTCTACAAAACATAGTGAGGCGATTAACGCCGCGATAATAATCGGTGTTTCGCCTTACCTTCAACTCGTCTCGAAAATGGATTGGCTTCCTTGGTTTAACAAATATCTGCTCGCAGGTGGTTTATCAGGAGGACCGGTCAACCTAATGAGGGTAGATGGAAATCTCTACGTACCTTTTGATGCCGAGACGATTATATTAGGAGAGCTTGTGCCGGGCGATGTTAGGCCTGAAGGAAAAATGCTCTATGAAGACATGAGATATTATGGAGGTTTTCCAATGCCTTTAGTACGTGCGAAAGCCCTGATGCACAAGCCTGAACCCGTATTTTATACGTCGATAACGCATCCATACCTTAGTGACGAGTATGCTCTTAACAATCTGCGAGAACAACTAATGACGGAGTATGTAAGGCTTCTCGCCCCCGATGTTTCCTATCTAAGCTTTCTAAGCTTCGACGCGTATAGAACAGTAGTCGTCGGCTTAAAAAATGCGAACTCAAGGCGTGCTTACGAGATAGGTGTTCTTCTATTTTCTCTAAAGCTCACTCCTTATCTTGACACTGTAGTGGTAGTATCGGCCGAAAACAAAGTTGAGAAGGTTGAGAATCTTGCCTCAATGCTTTTGACCTCACTTGCCTCAAATAGAATCCTATACTTTGAAAATCCTCAAGAAGAGGAGTTATTGAGAGATACACGTCGCGAGAAAGTAATAGTTGATGCTACCTCTCTACGCTTAGATTATATTTCAGAAAGAGATGTTTTAACTAGCGACGAATTCAAAGATTCCCGTGAAAAATACGAGAAGATTCTGCAAGAACTTCGGGGTGAGTAGCTCTTATGTATCTACATATTTCACATAATATCTCTTCTCGATTGATTTTCTTGTCGATAAGCAGCTTTGTTACCTCTTGTATTTTTTCCTCAAGATCTTTAGAAGCTGACATTGCTGTCCACTTTCCACGTTGCTGATTAATGTATCTGCTAATGCTTGACTGGCTGACGCCGAGCAACCTCGCGATCTGAATCTGTGTCAAGCCCAGTTCTTCATACATGTATCTTACAATGATCCCCCTTATGCTTGGTAGTACTTTTTTCCCTATTATTTCACAGGGCGCTTGCATCTAAAATCACTCCTAGTTAATATGTATGACACCGTCAATAAATGTGTTGTTGTAGGGGAGTCTTAGCAGACTCTATAAAATTTCTGTTTAAAATAAGCTACGAATACCTTTTGAAGAAATAAATCTCTTTTTAAAAATAACGAAATAAATACTACCGTTATACAAAAGAAGAGAATTTTGAGACGCAAAGGATATATACCTCCAATAGGAAATTAGTCTTGGTGAAAACCAATGCCCGAAAAAATCATGGCATACTGCGTTAAGTGCCGCAAACAGGTCGAAATGAAGAACCCTCAGCAGGTAACTCTTAAGAACGGCAGGCTTGCTTACAAGGGCACATGCCCTCACTGTGGCACTACTGTCTACAGATTCATTGGCAGGGTAAAACAATAAAGCAGCTAGGAACCTAATAGGAATACATCAAAAATATATTTGCTTTTTCTCATTTTCTGTTGATGGTTTAGATGAGTAAAGATACTACTCTACTCGAGAAGCTGGAGTTAATGGTTCCAGGTTTCCGAGGATACAAGCAAAAGGAGCTTATCCGCGAGGACGATGCCCTTGTAAGGCGCAAGATCGCCTCTATACTGGATGATGCTAGGATTAGAGTAGAGCGTTTGATCTCGGCTGTAAAAAAGAAAAATATTTCAGCAGCTCTAAGGCTCGACGACTTGAGACTCGAACTCATGAAAGCTTCTCAGATGATAAAGCATGCAAGTTATGGATACTCCGGCCTCTTCGACCGCGTGAAAATTCGCGAGAAGGAACTTCAAACACTCCTCGAACTAGACTACAAACTCTTAACTCAAGCATCAAAAGTAATGGAGAAAGTTCTCGAACTCTCTACTGTTACGGACCAAGAACTAATGGAGAAAATAAATAACGCCATAGATATCGTGAGGCAAATGGAGGACGACATAAATCAACGTGAAAACCTCTTTAAGACAGTGGTGAGCGAGTAGTGTCTAAAGGTTCACTTCCTGTGATAAGATGGGTAAACCCTTCACCGGACGATATCGTATGGAGGTATCCAAATGAGGATTTAAAGCTAGGCTCGGTCGTTATAGTCGAAGAGTACCAGGCGGCAGTGTTCTTTCGAGATGGAAAAGCATATGACGTTTTGGGTCCTGGGCGTCACGTATTATCCACTCTTAATATTCCTTTACTTGCAGAAGCTTACAAGATAGTTTATTCGGAGACTCCATTCAAGGCTACTATCATATTTGTTAATCTTAAACAATTTCAAGGAAAGTTTGGAGGACAGACCCAAACGCAGGATCTGGCGCCTTTGAAATTCTATGGGAGCTTCTGGTTTAGAGTCGCTGATCCCAAACTTTTTGTGGTAGAGGTTGTTGGCGCTCAGAGAGCCTACGACACAGAGTCTGTAAACAGGTTTCTAAGAGGATATTTTCTAGAAAATGCCATGGCCTCGCTCAGCAAATACAAACTCGCTGAGGTTTTCTCTAATATTGACAAGGTTACAGCTGAGCTGAAATTCGACCTATTAGAACCCTTCAGGCGTATAGGCTTAGAGCTCATCGACATAAAAATGGAGGGACTGGACACGACACCCGAGTACCGCGACAGGATTTTCTGGATTACTCAGACAGGGACAGCTACAGAGGTTATGCGTATGGACACGATAAAAAGCGTAGCTCAAGAGCTGGGTAAATCACCTGGAGCCTCGATTGGGACAGGCATGGTAGTGATTCCTCCACTCTTATACCCTCAGCCTGCCCCCCAGCAGCCTCCTGCACCAGCTGTAGCTCAACAGCAGCCGCAACAACCACAACAGACCGGCATACAGTGTCCCAAGTGCGGGACCATAAACCCGCCCGGAGCAAGATTTTGCTACAATTGTGGTACACCCCTGACTAAGAAATGTCCTAAGTGTGGAAACGACGTCCCATTGAACGCGAAATTCTGTCCCTACTGTGGTAATCCCCTTACCTAGGTGAGCAGATGAATTTAGCAACATTGCTCATACTGATTTCATGGGGACTCGCTTTCGTCATTATAGGGCTTGGGTTAGTCACGGGCTACGAAGTCTTCCCGCTGGTAATAACAGTTTCCGGGCTATCCCTACTGTTCAGGGCGTTTGGGGTAAAGTGCCGAGCAGATAAATGCAGGGATAGGGGCTTTTTGCTTCTATGGTCTGTTTTTCTCCTAGAATCTGGGCCTTTGATAGAGCTTTATAAATATTATCCTTCACCAGCTCTTATCATTGGTATCTTCTTAATAGTGCTGGCAGTTTCAGCCTACATAATAGATAAAAAATATTCTATAATTTGACGCCCGGCTCCTTTAAAACAATTATTTCCCCGCCCAGCTTCTTAGCACTCATGAGTATGTACTCAAAGCATGATCGAAGCTGTGACATGTTCTCGATACCAAAAGTGGTAAGATGTATTTCGAGAACAGGAGAACCTAGCTCCACGCCCTTAGGATGACTCTTTACATATACTGACTTATACCTCTCGGCAGCGTCCTTTACGAAAGGGGCAAACTCAGACTCAGGAATACCTTTGATCGTTAAAAGTGCTTCATAAAAATCAATTCTCTGAAACTCCCTCTCAATAATCGGCTGTACACTCGTCTTAAAAACGGCCTCAACTTCGCGAGGTGGTCCCGGGAGAACAAAGAAGTGAACTCCACGGTATTTGAGGTAAACTCCCGGTGCGGTACCAGCCGGGTTATCCAACGGTTTAGATCCCAAGGGAAGATACGCCATTTTAATTCTTTCTGGTGTTAGAGGCAAACCCCTCGAAGAATACTTCTCCCTTACAAGGGCGAGCGCCTCAGCGTTCAACACTAGCGGTAGGCTGAAAGCTCGAGCTAACCCTTCAACTGTTTTATCGTCGAAAGTAGGTCCAAGGCCCCCTGTAGAGATGACCAGCTGGACTTTTCTCTCAATTGCTGAAAGAAATGCCGATGCGATTTCAGACACATCATCTTTAACAATAACGATAGAATCTACAATGAACCCCATTTTTGTAAGCTCTCCTGAAAGCCAGTGGGCATTCGTGTTCAAAACTTTCCCTATGAGAAGCTCGTTTCCAATACTTAGGATCATTGCCTTGTTAAATTGCATAGGAGGATGCTCAGCCTCTAGTTTATTCGTCACGCTATCAGCCGTCTCTTCCATCATCACCGAATTACAGTAAGAGAGTTTAAACTTAAATTTTCCAGTCTCGAGTATCCACTTTTTTCAAGATAAAAGTTCTAAGAAAGCTTGCCATCATTATAGATGACCAGATCGGTGAATAGAAGAAGAAATACAAAGTGAGCCACAATGGTTTTACCTCATATCCTATCCTTCGACCGAACGCGTAAACGATGGTGGAATAAGCGAGAAAGTATGGAATGGTGAAATATATCTGAGGAGGTAGAAATGCTAAAACAGCATCTGCCAAGTAAACTATCGGTAGAAGGGGAGCAAAGAAACCAAGACCCAAGTGCCATAAGGTAACGAGGAAACCGGATATTGCTGGGAAAAATAAAAGAATCTCCGCCATGAAAATAAATATCCATGGAAACATTACCACTAGGGCTGAGAGAGATTCAAGCGGGTACGATAGGCTACCTTTGTATAAGAGTGGAAAGTACTCCTTTAACCATAACCATGCCCCCTGGGACCATCTTAGTCTCTGATTTATCCATTCACGTACACTTGATGGAGGATCTACTACAACATAGGAAGAATAAAAGTACCTGTATCGTAAGTTAAGATAAAAGCTCCTAAACCCTATATCCATGTCCTCTAGAAGACAGTTCTTAAATCCTCCAAGCTCCTTCAAAGCATTTCTTCTGAAGGCAAAGGCTGCGCCGTTGAGTCCAGCACAACGCTTTACCCTTCTATCGAAGATGTAACTTGCAATTCCGAAGGAAAGGTAGTCGTAATAGATGAGTTTTCCGATCAGCCCTTTATTCTTAGAAATCTTCTTTATTTCCATAACGTCATATTTTTCGATTTCCTTAAGTAGTGCGTCTAGGAATGCTGAATCCCTTATGGTGACATCACTATCCAAGAAAATAAGGACCTCGCCTCTAGCGAGCGATAAGGCATCATTAAGCGCCGCGACCTTTCCCCTCCTAACGTCACTTACTGAAAGAACTATCTTTTCCCGATACATAGACAATATCTCTTTCAACTTTTCACTAGGCTCGTCGACGCTTGCTATAACTTCGATCGTATCGCCTAAAGAGTTTTGCAGGAAAAACTCTAGTAGTTGTTGGATGTTCTCGGGTTCACGGTAAGCTGTAAGAATTACTGTAATCTTTGGTCTCATTGCACGCCCTCAATATGCCCATCCCTGTGAACTTTAACAGCAGGTCCCAATACAGTTCCAGACTTAATGCGTGCGTATGGAGATACAAAGGCTCCTAGTTTCTTCTTCTTACCGACAATACCTTGTAATGGAAGTTCGCGTACTGCGGTAAAGTTCTCAGGTAGCATGCTGATAACCGTTGTACGGGGTTCAGCCACGCTCCCATACCCAAAAACGCTATCGGTGATCAGCGAAAAGCTACCCACTGTAGAGAAAGGTTGTAGAACGCTACGCTTTATCTCAGAGTAAGCCCCGACAACAACGTTCTCCTCGATCGAAGTATATTCCCTAATGAAAGCTCCCATACCTATAAAGGAGTTCCTTCCAATGTACACAGGACCCTTTATAACTGCATAGTGATCCACAGTAGCTCCTTCATCTATTATTACGCATCCTTCAAGGATGGCTGTAGGAGAAACCTTGGCACTCGGTGCTATTATTTTCCCGCACTTCTTATCTATCAGGCTGTATAAGGCGTTTATAAGATCCCAGGGATAGTCGACAGCTATCCAGTCCCCCGTCCAGAAGGCTGCATACACGCCAGTCTTCTCGATTAGCTGATTAAGAGCTTCAAAGAACGACGAGTCATTTTTTAAAAGTGAAAAGAACTCTGAAGGTAGAATGAAAATCCCTCCCACCACATAGCTCGTCTCATCGCTAGATCCTCCTGGAAGGAACCTTGTGATCATGTTCTCGCGTACTATAGCAGATCCAAAAGATTGGATGTTCGAGCTGGGGATAAGTAGTGCTGAAGGTCTACCACTCCCTGCGTGGACATCAAGAACAAGTCTAAACGCCTCCTCATTGACTATTACGTCACCGTAAGCAAGCATGAACCATTCTTCTCCCTCGGTAAACTCTCTAGAGGCTAAAAGTGCTCCCTCAATGCCAGGTTCCTGCTGGGTCTTAACAGATACATGAGCGGATAATCCTGTTGCCTGGAGATGTCTGATTATCTCGCCAAGAGGTGTATCGGATGAGGTTACTACCAAGCCCTTGCCAGCTACAACCTTTAAAGCCGTCTGAAGTGGATACATGAAGAGAGGTTTTCCCATTATGTTAAGCAGAGCACGGGAGTAACCCTCTGTTAAGGGTAGCATCCTTTTTGTCTGTCCTCCCGTCAACACGACTACACGCATTCTACTCCACCGTAACTGTCTTGGCCAAGTTTCTAGGCTTATCAGGGTCATAACCTTTAGCCACGGCTGCATAATAGGCTAAGAGTTGCAACGGAATAGTCTCTAGGACTGGTAGTAACAGTTCATCACTTGAGGGTACTATAATTCTTTCATCAACTCTGCTTACGAGTTCAGACTGTTCTCCAAAAATACCGATGGTAAATGCTCCTCTAGCCTTCATCTCTTCAATGTTTCCAACAAGCTTTCTTTCAAGATTCTTCTCTATTGACACAAACACAACTGGGAATCCTGGCTCGACAAGAGCAATGGGACCATGTTTGCTTTCTCCAGCGGGATACCCCTCAGCGTGGACATATGCTATTTCTTTGAGTTTCAGAGCTCCCTCGAGAGCTATAGGAAGCCCTAGACCTCTCCCCAGGTAATAAACACTATGCCTACTCGAGATAACCTGACTTAGACGTCTAGCCCAACCCTCGCTTCGACTAATAGTTCTAGTAGCCAGATCGGGTAGTTTCATTATTCTTCCTTTTATCTCAGATAACTCGTCTCTCCCAATTTTACCTGTGTAGAAGGACACAAGTGAGGATAGCCAGGTAAGGGCTGTTAGCTGTGTAGTAAACGTTTTTGTTGCAGCAACACCTATTTCTGGACCAGCCTTCATGTAGACTGGAAGATGGCTCTCCCGTGATATCACACTTCCTATAACGTTTGTTAAAGATATTATTTTGCATCCTCTTTCTTTGAAGGATCTCAAAGCCATTAGAGTGTCTATTGTCTCTCCACTCTGCGAGACAGCCACCAGGACATCTTCCTTGTTCGCCAAATTAGCATAGGACTCGTACTCGCTGGATATAAACGGTATAACCTTCTTTCCAGCCAATCTAGCTGTCAAAAGCGAGAAATATAGGGACGCATGAAAACTCGTGCCAGCAGCTGTTATAAAGATGTTTCCGCTAGATGCAAGAGTGCTCGCAGCCGCTTCATAATCTTTGCTGAACCCAAAGATGGTATCCCCGATCACCCGTGGCTGTTCGTGAATCTCCTTTAGCATGAAATGCGGGTATCCCTCTTTTCTCGCAGATTCTGGGGACCAGTCCACTTCAAGAATTCTACTTGGAATATCTACTACTCTGCCACTCATATCTTCAATATGAATTGTTTTAGATGAGACATATCCAATCTCGCCGTCATTTAGAGGTATAACTTTACGCGTGTATTCTAGGAAAGCGGGGATATCCGAGGCTAGAAAAACAATATCCACACCTACCCCAATTATAAGTGGCGAGTATCGCCTTGCAAAGTAGATCCTATCTGGTGTGTCTATTATTAGGACGGCCAACGCGTAACTTCCTCTAAGCCTTCCAACCGCTTTTTTAAAAGCCTCATAGGGCTCTAATCCTTGATAAAGGTAATCCTCAATAAGGTGCGCTATTACTTCTGTGTCCGTTTGACTCTTAAATTCATGCGACTTTCTCATAAGTTCTTCCTTTAATTCGAGATAATTTTCAATGATTCCGTTATGTACCACTGCCACCCTATCTTTGCAGTCAACATGCGGATGTGCATTGTTATCTGTAGGTGGTCCATGAGTAGCCCATCTAGTGTGGCCCACTCCAATATTACCTCTTAGACATTGAAGGCAAAGCCTAGAGTCGACCTCGTCTATCTTTCCCGCACCTTTAGCAACTGTGATTTTGCCATCATTTATAGTAGCGATACCTACGCTATCATATCCTCTGTACTCTAATTTTCTTAAGCATTCTCTTAGAAGATACCCAGCGCTAATATTTTCGCCGGCGACCCCGACTATCCCGCACACAGGTGGTGGACTCCCTTCAGGTTAATAAATAATGCGTATAATATTGGTAATATGTTCTTATGCTCGTATATTTTGAAAGAAAGCCTACAAGATGTGATGAGGTGCCTATTTGTTAGGGAAAAACATGGAAGAACTAACACTCGAGGATTTTCTGAAAAAACTTGCAGGCAAAAGCTTACGTGTCAAACAGGTCATAGCGCCTCCACCAGCCATAATCATTGAGTCCATGGGGAGTACATATAGGGTTAGGGTAAAGTAGTCCCGACTAAATGAAAACGAATTTATTTTTCTTCATCTTCATGCTAGCGTGCGTTTTGGCAGGGACATTGTTTATTTAACCCGGAAAATCCTGCTCAACCGCAACATATACTTCTCTAACGATCAGATGAACAGCGAGGGGAGAAAGATTTTCGAGGAACTTTCAAGGATGATAATAGACGAACATCCATACCTAAAAAACCAAGTTAAGAAAACCAGGAAAAGGGGTGATCTCTTGTCCTTTATAAAATTATCCGAGATTATCTTGGGAGAAAAGGAGGTCCAAGAGATACTCTACGCTACCACACACCCACCTTATGTTTTCAAGGATACCGATCCGCCTTACTAGGAACGGCTCTTTACTTTGTTAGATCTAACTTTATTATGTCCTCTAGTTCAAAGTAGAAGATCCGCGCGCTCTTAAAAGATATATACTTTGACTTGGAATCGGAAACGATACTATAGGTTAGAACAATCTTGCATGGGGCCTCAATTATCCCCCTCTTCCTCGTCTCTTCTATCAGAACTCCAGCAACTCTTCTCCACTCCTCTAGGCTTCTATTCCGGTCAACACCTTGTTCCCGCGCCAGCCTCGTTAACGTTGCATAGAAGGCTTTCCTCAAATTGAACATTGCCCCCCTAGAGCTTGGACTTATTGGGGACTGAATGGTATTCTCCTGAACGCTAATCTCGGCAACGTCAAGGAATAACCTCATGTTTCTCTCAAGTTGCTCAACGTAAGTTCTCATAGCCTCAGGTATCTTTTTCTCATTGATGCTCTGATCGATCATTTTCAGGATTTGGTCTATGCTTTTAACAAGCTCCTCCATGGTTGATCATTTTAATCTTTCCCAAACTCTTTATTAAGTTTTTTAGTGCAATGGCGTGAAAAATTTCTTTTAAGAATCTTTTTCCACATACCGTTTTAGTTTTTAAGAATGTAAAGCTTAAATTCCTCTGAAACTCAGATATCACGTGTCCAAGCCGATTTTAAAAACAAGCCACATTTCGAGTAAGCTTGGAGCCGAGGAGTCCTTTGTATATCTTGCTCGCAGCCTCGAGCTTAAGAAAAAAGGTGTAGATGTCATATCTTTCGGGATTGGTCAACCTGACTTTCAGCCCCCACCCCATGTTATAGAATACGCGAAGCAGGCTATGGATTCAGGATTTAACGGTTATGGTCCAAGTTTGGGTATGCCAGAGCTGCGAGAAGCTGTCTCAGATTTCATAAACGAGGAATACGGAGTGGACGTTAAACCGGAGGAAGTGGCCATAACAGCTGGAGCAAAAGCCGCGATTTTCATAGGGATGCTTGCACTCCTAGAACCTGGAGATGAGGTGATTATTCCAGATCCCGCTTATCCCTTATATGAATCCGTTGCGAGATTTATTGGAGCCAATATAATTTTCCTTAGGCTTCACCGCGGAAACAACTACAAAATAAGATACGAGGATATAGAGAGACTGGTCACAAATAGAACTCGAATGATAGTGCTAAACTATCCCGAGAACCCTGTTGGATCTACAATGGATCAGCGCGATGTTGAGGCACTCGTGGACCTCGCATATAAGAAAAACTTCGTCATTGTTTCTGATGAGATATATGATCACTTCGTTTACGAGGGTAAACACTTTTCAACACTCCAGACCCCGTACTGGAGGGACGTCGTTTACTATGTTAACGGTTTCTCAAAGACATTCGGGATGACCGGCTGGAGGCTGGGATACGTTGTTGCTAACAGGGATCTGATATCTAAGCTTTCCGTGATAGCAAACAACATGTACTCGTGTCCAGTGACTTTTGCGCAGATAGCGGCGGCGAAAGCTTTACAGGACGGCTTGGAATGGTTTAAACCCATATTAAACCAGTATAGGAAGAGACGTGACCTGATCCACCGGCATCTAGGCAGTATAAAAGGTGTTCACGTCTTCAAGCCTGAAGGAGCATTCTACATATTCCCAGACTTTACAGAGATTATAAAAGCAAAGGGACTTAAAGATGAAAGAGAACTCGCAGATCGATTATTAGAAGAGAAAGGAGTAGTAGTACTACCGGGAACAGCGTTTTCAAAGGATGCGGGCAAGGGACATCTTAGGTTTGCTTTTGCCGTAAGGGAGGAGGATATTGAGAAAGGAATTGAGCGCATAAAGTCATGGCTTGAAAGCTAGAAATAAACAAAAATAAGAAATACTGTTTTCTAAGGGTCAAAAATATAAATTATTCAATAATGATAGACGTGAAGGCATAGTGTCGACAAGTGTAATAAAACTGTCGCTATGTGGTCCTGGTGGAGTGGGTAAAACCAGTCTAGCAAGAGTTTTTACTGGTGGCTCATTTAATGAATCAGAAAGGATAACGGTAGGTATTCAGCACTTCTTTAAAAAACTAAGATGGGTAAATGGGACAGAAGTTACTATCTCTATATGGGATCTTGGCGGCGAACACAGGTTTTTTTTCCTTGCCCCAGCATTTCTAAGAGGGGCAAGGGGCGTCGTATATGTCTTCGATATTACACGGGAGGAAACATTTATAGAGATTGAGAACTGGCGTAGAGTTGTAGAGGACACCCTGGGCCCTATCCCAGCAGTTCTAGTAGGTAACAAAAAGGATCTTGAATCGCTTAGAATGGTCCCCCGTGAGACAGCTTTGGAGTATGCTCGTGCACATAACCTTTTAGGATATTTTGAGGTATCCGCGAAGCAATTAATTGAAGTTGAGGCTCCATTTTTATTTTTGATAAAATATATTTTAGATAAAAGGCGAGAATATGAGCAGGGCTCAAGTCATTAGGACTGTTAAGGTGCGCTGCCCACGGTGCGGAGCGGAAATCCCTTTAGAATTAACACCTAATATTATAGAAGAAGCCAAGGCTAATCCTTTAGGGCTTGCAGGAGTAGCCTATCCCCATCTTGACCACGTTTTAATAGCATATTTTGACAGGAATGGGGAAGAAAGAGGGGTAAGAGTATTTTTAACATTACAGGCTCCTGAAAAAGGCTTATATGAAATACTCCTTTCGAAAGACGATTTGAAGGGTTTAAGGAATATTTCTGGTTTTCGCGTAGAGTCAAGAAAGCTCAACATTAGAATAAGTTCGTTTACCACGGCTACAACTGCGGCACTTAAGATTTCAGGTAGGGATACTATCGTGGAGGTGGACTTCCAACGAGACTTTAGTTATCAAATACTCCGCGGATGGCTTGAAATTCTCTTAGACGTTCTAGAGAATTCGTATTCATCGGCTCCATTAGACTATGTCAACACCTTTAGAATTCTAGATATAATGTTGGAGGAAAAGCCTTTCGCCTATGCTAAGCAGGTTTTCTGGCTCGTAGCTAACGGCTCAACTATCACGATAAGACCGCGACTACCTGAGGCTTTGCTCTTCAAGAAGTATAGACCAACTCTTGTCTACGAGAAATATAGTGGAGCATTCATCTCGAAGGTTATTGAAAAAAACGAGATGAAGGTCAGTGAGGCTTTAGGAGAAGATAATCCTCAAGTATTGTTTGTCAATGCTGAGGCTCTCCTCTCGCTATACAGGAGAGGAGTGCTGGATCTGGTGATAGAGTAATGTCTGAAAGCATAATTTATGATGTTGCTCTAAGGATAATGTTTGATACGTATAGAACTCTAGAGGAACTAAAACATCCCAAGGCTCGCATATTCGAGACTATCAAGAAGGATTTTCCCATGTTGATTACCAGTGCTACGGAAAGATTGAGAAATGTTTCACTAGACGCGGAAGTTCAACAGTTACAAGATTTTCTTAGATATGCTTCAACGACACTAACGAGGGTTTATCTAAGTGGAGATTGGAGACCCCATGTATTCTTGAGTGAGATCTTCTATGAGGTTCTACCTCTCAAAAGGCTTCATGAGTGGGTTATAAATATGTCGAAACTACCTTCCTCCCCACAGATTGCAGAGATCAACAGCATCATCCCCCTCACATCAGCAAAGATATCTTCTAGGCTTGGAGGTAAGCAGATACTCCTTTTTGAGGCGAACCTGATCGAAAACACTTTATTCCGTGAAATACTCGACGAGTACTCTCGACGCTACTTGATGAACGACGAGAGACTCCTCCTAAGTAACGTTGACGAGATAAACAGGCTGAAAGAGTCCTTAGACTTTTTATATGTGGGCTCCTTGGATGCTTGGAGACTGGGATGGCCCAACATATTGTCGCTCGCCTCTCAACTCTTAAAGCGTAAAGGGAACTTGTCCCTTATTTTACCCATTAACCAGCGAGAGGGTTTGAAAACCTTTCTCAAACTTTTCGATGTACCAGAGTATCCTGAGCCTGAGAAAATAATTGAGGATCTTCAGAGGCAACGCTTTACTAATATATACACAAGCAAGGGACCTGGATTTTTAGCCTTAGTGGCGGCTAGGAGATAGGGATAATGGTCATGAGAGTGATCTATCTTCCCGAACCATTTTTCTCGCCAGTAACGCCTTTACTTATAAGTGAGGAGGAGCCAACTACGATATACCTCGACGAGAAATTACAACCTGTGAAGTGCTATTCGCGAGATTGGTTTCCCGTCGAGTGTCCTAAAAGTTTAGATTTCCAGGAAGGCGAATATTATGTCGTTGGAGGGGCATCGGCAGAGGTTTTGGCTTCTTACCTCAATCTTCCCTTTGTTGACGAAAAGCGAGTAAAGATGCAGGAGGAGTATGATTCTCGAGATAGTTTGTCGCTTGTTAAGTGCTTAAAGCTCGCTGCTGGGAAGCCAGAGGAGGAGCCTTTAATAAAGAATACTATTCTTGCCATCCTTCCGGGAAGTATTGTAAAAAAGAAGACTTGGGGTGTTGCCTATGTAGCGCGCATTGATGGAGATGAGCCAGAGGTTAAGGCCGAGGTTCACTTTGATCAAAATTTTAGGACGGTTGAAGAGAGAATCTCTGAACTCGATGAAATATACAAGTTCGAGTATTGGTGGCAGCCGCCTTGGGAATACATATTTGCTTATGGTAAAAATTTCAGGAGGCTTGTTGAGATCATTAGCGAGAGACCCGTTGAAAAGATACCTCCCGAGATATTGAGAAAACACGTACATCTTTCCGTAGAAGACATTATCCGAGATCTCTACCTGAGTATTCGCAGATCAAGTGCCGAGTCTGTGTCGCGTAGAAGCCTCAAAAAAGCTGTGATTTACATTGATGACAACCTTGTAAAGCCCTCGAAGACCTATACGGCTGTCCTAGTTACGAAGAATCAGCAGCGAAAAATTTTTGCGAGATGGTATTTCGACGAGAAATTGAATCTTAGGGGGTTCGATAATGTTCCACCAGAGGCAGTCACTGGGATCGATGCCGAGATAGCTGTTGGTAGAGTACCCCGTGAGACGCAAGCCAGTCTCTCTGAGGCCCATTCATCCTTTCTGGTAAAGAAGGCAATTTATTCCCCAGTTAGGATTATTGACTACCTCGCAATAAAAGTTCACAGGTGGTACGAGGTAGCACTCATCTAGACGAGCCCTTTTAGGAACTTGTAAACACGCGTATAGTCCTCCTCTGATATAGCCTTTCGCATAGAAGCGCTTAAAAGCAGCTGAGCCATGGATGAGATATGAGGTAAAGATATTCCTTTTTCAGATCCAGCAACTGTTGCATAATACATATCCTTAGCAGCTAATCTCAGCTTAAAGCTTACTGGATACTCCTCAGCAATTAATCTCGAACCATATCTCTCAATAATGCTTTTTATCCATAGATCCTGTCCTATCTCGAAAAATTTTTCAGGGCTCACCCCCCAGCCCTCAGCTAAAACTAGCGCCTCTGCGAGCCCAATCATTGCAGAGAAATAAACGCTATTAATAGCGAGCTTTACAGCCGAGGCCTCCTCAGGACTGCCCACAACGTGAACTTTCCTGAACAACGCATCAATGTAGTCTTTGTGGGTCACGAGTTTATCATAGTCTCCTCCGGCGATTCCAACAAGGTCGCCGCTCATAGCTTCCTTCGGGCCACCCATTATAGGTAGAGCAATATATGGACAATTTTTCCTTGTACTCATCTCATATGCCCTTCTAGAATGCAAGGGTGTTACGGTTGAATGATTTACTACTACCAGATCATTTCCGAGGTTATTCAATATGTTTTCCAAGACGTAGAGAGATGCGTTGTCATCTGAAACATTTATTGAAGCTATCTCAGCCCCTTCAAGGGCCTCCCGTATGCTTTTCGTTACCCTCGCTCCGAATTGGCCGAGAGAGGCTGCCTTCTCGTAACTACGGTTCCAGACAGAAACTCTAAATCCCCTCTCTAGGAGTCTCCTAGCTATGTTCGAGCCTATAAGTCCTGTTCCAAAAACTGCGACTGACATACATCTTCTCGAAATGAGGACAAATATTTAAGCATGTGTAAAATTTTTTACTTATTGGGGGTGAGGATGGAACCTTTAAAGGCTCTCGAGATCGTTGAGCAGGCACTTCAACAAAGAGGCTACCATACCAAGAGATCAGTGGAAGAGGGCGACTATGTTTTAGAAGTCTCTAGTTTTAATAAAAAAGCAAGAATTCGATTTCACCAACAGAAGGGCGAACTCATTGAACTTAGATTGAAGTATGAGGGTACAGCCGGTCTAACGATCCTTAAATGCGAGCAATACGAGAAGTCACTCTCTTGTATAGAAGATCTATTAAATCGGTTCTAAAAAACCAAAAATCTATTTTAACGACGAAGCAATAATATCTTAACAAATGAAGCTAAAGCATATTGCTTCAGTCTTCCTGTTAATATTCATAATCTATGAGCTAATGGAATTTTACGTAATTTACTCCGTTGAACCAGTATTCATAGAGGTTAGCAGGGTGTATGGAGAAACCGAGGAAAACACACTCTTGGGAATCCGAATATACTTCCCTAACCCCTACTTTCTCTCGGTCAGGGTTTATAGCTTCAAGCTCAAGCTCAATTGCCCAGGTTTATCTGGAGGCGAAGGCCAGGCGTTTAATCTGACACTCACGCCCAGGTTCACAAACATTTTCTCTTTAAATGCTAGTGTGTCTGGTGGACTGGGCTCCAAATGTGAGGTGATTTACTCATGGGTTCCCGATCCCTTCATCTTATATCTTCTCAATCTTCATCCGTTAAATTTCACTCGAAGAACGGATTTGGTCATGCCGGGCAAATCACCTTTTCTGTGGGCTGGATGGAATGAAACAGAGACCAGCATCGGTGAATGTGTGTCCCTTCAAGTCTATACTTATCCTTCCTCAGTCTTCAATGTTAGAGTTTTCGCAGATTATCTCTCAATGCCACCCGTAGCGGTCTTCGAAAAATCGGGTGTTGGTGGAGGAACTTTTATTTTTTGTCCGAAAGAACCCTCCTCTCTCAGACTTAAGGGGTATTTCCTAGAAGTAGTTTCTGGAGATGCTCGATGGGTTCAGGCTGACAGCTATCCTCCTCGGCTTAAAGTCTCGCCGTGAAATTTTCAGCCTCGAGATAAATTTATACGGTTACAGGAAGAGCTACCTCTGTGCTCTACATCGTGTTTACAACGGGCCAGTGCAACCTAAAATGTGATTATTGTGGAGGTAGTTTTCCCAGGGAGAAAGTTCCTTGGGAAATAGAGTATGATTTGGCGAACCTAAAGAGGCTAATTGAGAAAGATGACGAGGCAGTGGTTGCGTTTTATGGTGGGGAACCCCTGCTAAATTACAAGAAGGTAATCTGGATATTGGATAATATTAAGGCTAAGCATTTTGTGATACAAACGAATGGATTACTGTATCACATGCTCCCGGACGAGTATTGGCGTAGATTTGATACAGTGTTACTATCCATTGATGGGAGGCGAGAGATTACAAACAAGCATAGGGGTGCTGGTGTCTATGAGAAGGTCTTGGAAGCGGCAAAGCATCTTAGAAAAATAGGATTTCAAGGCGACGTCATAGCAAGGATGACTGTGACACAAGATACAGACATATACGAGGATGTATCGCATCTATTGTCTCTTAATTTATTCAACCATATTCACTGGCAACTAGACGTAGTCTGGAGCGATAGGTGGAGAAACTTCACAGAATGGAGAGATAACAGCTATAAACCCGGTTTAAGGAGACTGATGAGCTTATGGATTACCCGGATAAAGAAGGGAAAGGTTCTGGGAATCGCGCCTTTCAAAGCCATTGCCTCACAAGCCATCTTTGGAAACGTCTATAACGCTCCGCCCTGCGGCTCCGGAGTTAATTCAGTGTCAATACTAACGAATGGAAAAATAACGGCATGTCCAATAGCAGTCTCTGAGAACTGGGCTTTACTGGGCGACATTAAAACAGGCTTTAAACTAATGCAAAGACCGATCTTGGAGCCATGTATAAGTTGCCCCTATTTCAATTACTGTGGGGGAAGGTGTCTTTACGCATATAGAGAAAGATATTGGGGGGACTCAGGATTTAGGGAAGTATGTGAAGCTACAAAGACGCTTATAAAACTCGTTCTTGCCTCGGTTCCAGCAATAATTGAGAGCATTGACAGCGGGGTTATTTCCCCTGAAGATCTCCTCTACCCTCCATTCAATAACACGGTGGAAATAATCCCTTAAGAAATAATTTCGGAAAATACATGAGAAAACTAAAATAGTCCTAGAAATCAGTTTGCAGCGAACATGATCGATCCATCGCTAGCCGTGGAGGTTGTAGCACTAACTGCTGGTGGTGTGGTTTCGCCAGGTCCTCTGTCCTCCTCAGCTATAATAGGAGGTAGTATTCATGGATGGAAGTATGGTTTTAAAGCGGCCTTGGGTCACATGTTCTTTGAACTACCCTTGTTTGTCCTCTTAGGCGTAGGGACCTATAATTTCCTTCTTAACCCAACGACTCGTAGATTATTATCCATTGCGGGAGGATTCATAATTCTGTTTTTTGCCGTAATGTTTCTACGAGACATACTCGCAGGTGAGCACGCGGAGGGAAAAACTGTGAAGACTATGGGAATGGCGGTAAACCCCATTTTGTTAGGGCTCATGCTTACAGCATTTAACCCCTATTTCCTAGTATGGTGGGGAACTGTAGGTGTAAAAATAATAGCGGATATCAACCTTTATTCCCCAGGTCTCTCCGGAATGCTCGAGTATTATGCAGTGCACGTATGGATGGACTATGCATGGCTTTCTTTACTGGCTTATATGGCTAGCAAGGGTCTAAGAGCAAACAAGAAAATCCTAGAACTCATACAGCTTGTCCTCATTACAGCAATGATATATTATGCTCTGAGATTCTTAATTGATGCTTTTACATAATTAAAAAATATATGTTTTGATTTTGATTTCTACTGGGCTTCATGACGCGTAGCTATGATCTTGTCCTAATACATCCTCCAAGTGTTTACGACTTTCGTGATTTAAAACGCGTCCATTATGGTCCTATAAGTGACGTCATTCCATCCAAGCCCATCTTTGATATGTATCCTGCAGGCTTCTTCTATCTAGCCTCCTACCTCGAGAAAAGGGGGGTAAGAGTCGGTCTATACAATGTAGCTGCAAGAATGGTTAACGAGCCTGACCTGGATGTTCCACACCTCCTTAAGACCATCAAATCATCTGTTTATGGTTTTGACATTCACTGGCTTGTCCACTCTCATGGTGCAATCGAATTAGCAAGGCTTGTAAAGGAGCTTCATCAAGCTCCGATCATTATAGGTGGTTTATCAGCAACCTATTACTGGCGCGAAATAATTGAAAAATACCCATTTGTCGACGTCGTTGTTCTAGGCGACACTACTGAGCCCATCGTTTTCGAGCTTGTACAAGCTTTGGAGAAGGGTGAAATGGCCCGTCTTCAAAACATCCCTAATCTTGCTTTCAGGCAAGAGGGCAAGTTGAAATTTACAGGCCTTAAATATGTTCCCGTTGAGCTGGATGACCTGAAACCAGACTACAAGATAATCTCTAAGGTTATGATAAAGAGCGGCTTAAAAAACTCTTTACCTTGGAGCAGTTTCCTAAAGCACCCTGTTACAGCTGTAATCACATACAAGGGATGTTCATTAAACTGCCTAGCTTGCGGTGGAAGCAATTTTACTTACCATGTGATATTCCGTAGAAAGATGCTTGGAGTTAAAAGCCCGAGGACCTTGTTTGAGGAGTACAAAGAGATCACAGAGAGGCTGAGGGCTCCAATATTTTTCGTTAATGATCTCCAACTCCTCGGAAGAAAGTTCATAGAGGAGTTCACGAGTTTGCTTGCACAAGAAAAAACTGATATAGAGCTTTTCTTCGAGTTCTTCACACCTCCTTCTCGTGATATTTTGAATCTTTATAGGAAAACCGGAGACAAAGTGTATCTTCAAATTTCACCTGAGTCTCATGATGAGAGGGTAAGGAAAGCTTATGGGAGACCTTACGGAAACGCTAGCCTCAAGGAGTTTGTACGGAATGTTCGGGAGCTTGGCTTTACAAGGGTAGATTTGTACTTCATGGTGGGGCTACCTATGCAAACACCCTTAAACGTCCAAGCACTAGGCGACTTCTATCTTGAGCTCTTTAAAATAGGAGGAAGATCCGTAGACGCATTTGTAGCGCCTTTGGCGCCTTTCGTAGACCCTGGTAGTATTGCTTTCCATATGCCGCGAAAATTCGGTTACCGTATATTGAAACACACCTTAGAAGAGCACCGTGAGTTGCTTACAGCACCTAACTGGTACTTGATGCTTAATTATGAAACTGAATGGATGACACGTGTACAAATAGCTGAGGCGACTTACAACGCGGTGGAAAGCCTGACACGCGCAAAGTACGAGGCTGGTGTGATTAGTAAGGATTACATGGAGGACGTCCTTGACTCCATTCGTCGTATCCGGAGTGGACAACCGAGGCTTGGATTAGACTCAAAGGAAACGCTTAGGGAAGAAGAGCTCTACCCAGCCAGAAAACTATGGATCACCTATTTAACTCCACGTTCCCTAGCCGAACTTAT
>NZ_JBMFLX010000001.1:43579-93704 GCF_049970975.1 Infirmifilum sp.
TATATTGTATTCGATATGATTGTCTTCAGCCCGTCTCTTCGTGTATTTCAAAGTATTCGCCAGCAACCTCTTCAGCTATAGCGTCTAGTCCTCCAACCCGTATTATGCTTGTTCCTGTATCGACTTTAAAGTGAGCATAACCGGCCGGCAAGTCTAGGACAGCGTCTACAATACGTCCCTCCACCTTCACTTTAGCACCAGTATCTACCTCATATCCTTCGGCAATCAGTCGGAGTTTCTTGTTTTCGAGAAGTAGCTTCCTAGTTTCATACAAAGCCATGCGATGAAAAGTGAACCTTAAAGGAAAGTTAAATTTATCATCTACAACGACCTTAGAGCTTACCCATCTATTGACGTAGTCGTGAGACAGATAATCAACCAGTGTTCTCTCTTCTAGAAGGAAGCCATGTTTGAGTGGTAGAGTCGGTCTAGCCTTTAGGACGCCACCTAGGGAAGAATC
This sequence comes from Infirmifilum sp., assembly GCF_049970975.1. NCBI lineage: Archaea > Thermoproteati > Thermoproteota > Thermoprotei > Thermofilales > Thermofilaceae > Infirmifilum > Infirmifilum sp. Next base: position 44,040 of record NZ_JBMFLX010000001.1, read on the forward strand.
AACAACTACCACTATGTCCCCTGAAATAGCTACACGTAGCTTTTTAAGGAACGGCATATCTTCAATGATAAATTTAGCTCCCCGCTCCCCCAGAGCATAGCTAAGGACATATACGCTTACACCCCGTTTAATTGCCGCGTCGATCTTGTCGCTCAGAAGATGTATGAACTTGATATCCCCCATCACGAGAGCATCAATCTTAGCCTCGTCTAGCATTTGGGATATCCTACTCTTCGCTACTTCGGGTTCCCGAATAATCCAGACTCCGAATTTTTCCTCGAAAGAAGGTTTAGAAATGCTCTTCATGTATTCAAGAGCCTTCGTCGTTAAAGCGTTAAACTCCCGCATGAACATACTAGTTAGTAATTGAGGGTCAACAGCCCGATACTTCTTTGGACGGCCCCCTAGCTCCTCTATATAACCTTTAGAGGAGAGGCGTGTAAGAGCGACATGAATCTGAGGACGATGCCTAACAAGATAATCCGAGATCTCGGGAGCGCTAAGGGGTCCTTTTTCCAGGAGAATCAAATATAGTTCGGCCTCCAGGCCTGTAAGACCCAGCATCCTGAGTAGTTGAATGGCGTTCTCACGAGGAGAACCCACGGAGAGGTCCCCTAAAGATCCTTCCCCCATTCTTAGTCAAAAGAGAGTAGTTTAAAGGGTTATTAATATTTATTCACGCTTAACTATTGCGATAGAAGAGATTATTGTAGATTATGTTTTCTAAGAATAGTTACATAGATTTCAGCTAGTGATACCGCTATATTAGCAACTTCTACGGCACGTCTCCCAAAAATGTACACGTTTGGCTCAATATAGTCCGCTCCATTATCCACAAGTATCTGACAGTCAGGGCATTCATCGAAAAGTACGGGTGCTGCTGCGGCTACAGGGTTAGCCGCAGGATACTCACTACTACTGAACTCCTTAAACTTCAAGTCCATCGTCACGAGCGCTTCTTCTACAAATCGATCATACTTTATATTCATCACTGCCCTATATTTCCCATCGATGGACAAGAGAACACCTCCTAAATGCCGGCTAGCCCCAAACTCTGGCTTCCTGTACAGAATACCACCCCTTTTATCAGGTGAGATTCTACCAGGAATCGCGACGACATCGAACAGACCCTTAGCACCAGGAATAGCCAGCGCAAGATTCGATAAAACCTCTGGGATTAAAAAAGGGAACTCATTTGAGGAAGACAAGATCATGAGAGCTCTTTCAATATCAGCCATAGCTAGACCCTTACTCACATCAAGGTCTGGATAAACCATTTTTGTACAGATATAGCACTCACTTCTTCTCCAACCATACTTTTCATGAGCTTTGCAAGCATCTCCTCCTGCCAGAATCAAAAGCCAATACCTGTTAGCCAACATCCCGGCAGTGTTTATTTCACCCTTAGCGACATAATCAGCGATCTTTCTAGCTATCAACTCTATCTCGGATATCTGCACATTCAATAATTCCATGTCTCTTATGATAGAGTTCCTATTGTTTCTCATCATCTTGCTAACAGCTGCCTGGGTAACCCCGAGCGCTCTTGCAATCTCGGTCTGCGAAAGACCTCTTTTTCTCAGTTCATTTACTAGGATCTTGCGAAAACCCGGGACGAATATATTGAAGGCTATTCCCTCCGGGAACATCGATATACATAGTCTCTCATATAAAACTAGGTTATAAATCTTCGCTTGAAAGAAAATATACGTAAAATATAACACTTGCATATATCCCATCCTCCTCATAACTTGGTTATAGAAAATAACATTAAATTTCACATTTTATGAGAAAACTTTATAACCAGATTATAGATTTTAATCAGCGGTTGAAATGAAAACACGGTTAACAGTAGTTGAACTTGTTTTCACAGCAGCGATATCCACGGTAATAGGGGCTATCTTTCTTGTATGGTCGAACATCGTGTGGGATGCCACAAAGCTAATCCTAGGTTTACTCTTCCTCCCGATTATATATGGAATGTGGTTTATAGGAGCAACCATCCCCGCATACATAATAAGAAAGCCAGGAGTGGCTCTGCTAGGCGAGGTTCTAGCATCCATAATGGAAATGGCATACGGGTCCCAGTTTTCCTCGACAGTTCTCCTCTATGGATTCATGCAAGGTCTACTCTCTGAGCTAACCTTCATGGCTACACGGTACAAAAGGTGGGGGTGGGTCACGATGACATTGGCTGGTGCCATGCCTGCTCTCTGGGCGGCACCTGCTGACACTATCCTATACGGGATAGCTGAGCCCTTAACCCCCGAGCAGAGAGTAGTCTTCTGGTCTCTGTATTTCGTCAGTGGAGGAATATTCGCGGGGATACTCGTTAAAGCGGTAATCGACGCTGTGGCTAGATCAACTCCTATCCTTGACCCCTTTGAGGTGGCTAAATCGGTGAAGTCACTTGGAGACAGTCTCAGTCGATTCCCTCAGCGTCTCATTAGGGTTTAAAGAATTCCCAGTAATAAGGGATGTTTCCTTCACACTGAGGAGTGGGGAAACTCTCTTAGTTTTAGGTCCCACAGGCTCAGGAAAGTCTACCCTTTTACTCGCTTTATCCGGTGTTATTCCCGAACTTATAGTAGGGAAAGTTGAGGGAGACATACGTATAGTCGGGCACGATCCAGCCTCCGAGGGCTTGAGGGGAATAGCTGGGGACGTTGGTATCGTTTTTCAGGATCCAGAGGCGCAGATAATAATGGACTCCGTATTTGAAGAAGTTGCTTTTCCACTCGAAAACTTCCTGTATCCGAAGGAGTCCATATTTGAAAGGGTGGAGAAATGCCTTGAGGACACCTACCTCGCACCATACAAAAACGAGCAGACAGATACCCTTTCAACTGGTTTGAAGCAAAGGCTTGCTCTGGCTAGCGTTCTCTGCTTTAAGCCTAAAGTTCTCTTATTGGATGAGCCTACAGCCCACATAGACCCAAAGTCATCACTTGCAATATATCAGATATTAAGGAGGTATAAGAGTGAGGGTGGTACGATAATTCTAGTCGAGCATCGGCTCGACTACCTGGAGGGACTTATCGATAAAATACTTTTTCTAAATAATGGGAGAGGCATACTAGCAAGCAATTTTAACGAGCTCCTTGAGAAGATACCCTTTGAAAGTCTTACTCAGGCCGGTATCTGGTTGCCTTTTTCTACCCTTAAAAATAGATCGGAATTATCTAAACCAGTAGTAGATTTTTCAAGAGCTAATACCACTCGAGAGGACTCTGTGGTAATGGCTGAAAAACTCAGCGTGATTATTGATCAGAAGGCCGTATTGAAGAATGTATCCTTTAAAGTCAGCAGAGGAGAGCTTTTAATCATTGTGGGCCCCAACGGTAGCGGAAAAACTACTCTTTTGCGGGTAATTGCCGGGCTTATAAAGAGATACTCAGGAAGTGTAATTGTCCTGGGTAGGAGACCAGCACTTTCGCAGGTTGCCTATGTCTCACAGATACCTGAACACCAGTTTACAGAACGCAAGGTGATCGAAGAGGTTGTGTCTGGCCTAATCGCAGGAGGACTCTCAAGGGAAAAGGCCTTAAAGGTCGCTATGAAGACACTCGAGGACAGAGGTTTAAGCCATCTGGCTGAAAGCGGTGTGTACGAGATTAGTCAGGGTGAGAAGAGATTGATCTCTCTTATCGAGATGGAGCTTCTTGACAGGCCAATTCTTCTACTCGATGAACCCACATTTGGCTTGGATCTAAGGCACACCGTTTCTGTCCTAAAGTGGATTGAAAGCATGCTTGATAAGCGAAAAACAGTGATAATGGTTACACACGATACATGGGTTCTTCCCCTCCTCAATGCTAGACTTATAGGCCTTTCAGAAGGCAAGATTATTTTTCAAGGATTTTTTAGCGATCTACTTAAGCAGCAAAGGGTCTGGGAGGGTCTTAACTTCTCCCCGCCACCCGTTTTTCGAGAAGCTTTTAGCTCTGAGCAGATAGAAATCGCTATGCGAGAAATGCGAAACGCGGTGTTCTCAACATATGACAGGTAAGAGTACGGAATTGCTTAGAAAAATCAACCCGGTCGTGAAACTCTTCGCGGTGACGGTAGCAGTTTTTACAGTAGCATTATTTCAGAATATCATTACAACTATCGTAAACCTTGCTGTTTCACTCCTACTGGTTTTTCTCTCAAGACCAAAAATACATAAGTTTATTCTTACGGGGGTAGCTTCTACACTCATCGGCTATACATGGGTAACTTATGTTCTGTTCACTTTAAACATTGGGCTTGAACCCTCTCTGGCGCTGTATAAGACGCTTCTACTGTCAGCTCGAATACTCATAATTATCCTTTACTCCATGTTCTTTGTCGCGACAACAGGACCCCAAGAGCTTGCCTCAGCTCTGACGCTGCAACTAAAAGTGCCCTATATATACTCCTACATGACTTTTGTCACACTTAGAATGTTTCCACTGGTAAGGAGAGATCTAGAGAACATGGTAGCCTTCAGGAAAATGAAAGGCTACTTGAAGCTTTCAAGGCCCTGGCAGCTAATAATCTCTGTGGCAGCCCCTCTTCTCTATTTAGTCGTTAGGAGATCTGTTATGCTTGGCATTGCGATGGAATCCAGGGGCTTTGGCAGGTACCCTTCAAGGACATTTATTGAAGAAACTACAATAACAATTCTAGATGTTTTATTCCTTTTAGCGGTGATTCTACTACTCATTCTCTCCATATCTGCATCTTTTATCTTTAAAGTGCCTCTCGAATTATCGCTCTAGAATAGCCCTCTTCACGTCGTTATAATTTCTCACTCCAAAAATACAATTCCAGGGTCTGGGCTCTACACCCACAACTCTCTTACCACCTCCAACCAGGACTCCCACCCCTCTTTTTTCAACTGAGACTCCACTAAGGCTGAATGTGTCTCCAAGTCCTATCTGGCTCTGGGTAACAGGTAATATGTGAGCGTAGCCAAAAAGGTGTCCGAGAAATGGTACTATGACTACAACATCGCTGACAAAATCTTTTCTAACTACTCTTTCCCATTTATTTACGAAGCCGCCTTTTATCACAATTGTGTCCGGGAAGACGTAATAAGTGAAGCTTCTCCGGTATAGATCTACACCTAGGACTCCAATCAAAGAATAAGCTAAGAATAGGAGGATGAGGGTGTTAAAATCCCCGGGTACTATGCTAAGCCTCCTGGTAGCCTCTACTACAACGAAGCCTCCCAGAGTGAAGACAAGTGGCTTAAGGTCTACCCGTACTATCCAGTTTAACACGCCTAAAGCGGTGGAGATTAGAAAAGCTGAAACATAAATAAGGCTGGAGGGGAAGTGTAGCATTGTAATCCATAGCAATATCGGAGATAGTGTTTGGAGCTGGGTCTTAAACTCTACAGGCAAACCCAGCCATAAAAGATGAGCAAGTACTAAGCTTAGGAGGGGCAGGGAGTAAAGTAAATAAACTCCAAGAAACGAAAAGACCGTCGGCTTGTCCTTCCAAACCGCTTCATAGTGCCTGCTCATACATGTTGCTGTTAATTTCAGGTTGAAAGCAGGTTAAATCATTTGTGAGACCTTCCTAATGACCGAATTATTCTCGAGAGGTCTAACAAGTAAAGCCGAAAGAACTACGGAGACAAGTGTCTGCCCCCCTATATCTCGAATAAGAGATGTCAGGGCCGGGATTAAGCCTTTGACGTATACATTCACAACAAAGTATGTAAAGCTCATAACCAGTCCAGCTGTTATCATGAGCATAACCTTTGTCCGAAAACTCTTGCCTTTAGCAAACCCTGCAATGTAACCTTGTAGACCATGAGCCACTAGGGTTACGTACCATCTTGGATACCCGACTATTATGTCAGCAATCACTGGTCCGATTAGACCAACAGCAGCCCCGACTTGACTGCCAAAGAGTAAAGCGGCTAGATAAATGACCGTGTCACCTATATGCGTATAACCCGTGGGACTCGGAACAGAAACAATAGCAGTTATAGCTGCACAGAGTGCAGAAAAAACTGCGACGATAGCCACAAATACGCTCCACTTTCTCTGTTGTGCCACAGAATCATTTTAACGTTTGATACCTTTATCTTTTTCTTTTCATAAGTTCTTTTTCATAAGCCTCTCAACCCTAGAGAGATATCTCGCGGTTTTAACAGCTTGATTACTCACCTCAATAGGCGAACCTTCCTCTATGACTACATGCCTTATCATGACGTCTTTACCAGACACCTTAGCAGCTTCTTCAACAGCATGATGCAACCCTACACAATGGGGAGACCCGTCTACCGTCAGAACAACCACCTCCTCGAGGTTCACACGTGCAAACATGGAGGCCACCTTTAGAGCCACAACGTTAAAGTGCTCTGACTCTAGACACACAGCCAGCGGCGTTCTTCCCTGCGAAAAGCTCTCGTATATTTCGGGGTATTCGTCCCTTACACACGCTCCGTATATTAGAACGCGGCGAGTCTCACGTATGAGTTTTGAGGCTACATTAGTCTCAGTAAGGCGCTTGTAAGCGTGAAAGTGCTCGCAAGTCAAGCCTCACACCTTAATAGAGACAAGTGTATCCAGTGCAAGGGTACCCGCCATCCTAGTTCTTTCAAGCAATTCCTCCTCGGAAACGATCCTCTTGTCTTCTTCAAGCAAGTGCCCGTTGACTACAAGTACTGCAGCTGCCTTAATGCCTCTCAACATGGCTATAGTGAACAGTGTTGCGCACTCCATCTCAACCGACAATGCTCCAAGGCTTGCCCACCTTTCAGCTATGGCCTTATCCTCTGCATAGAAGGCGTCGCTACTTACAACGGGTCCAGCGTGGACAGGAAAACCTCTTTGTTGGGCTTTGGAAAACAGGAACCATGCAAGCTCGAGATCCGGGGCTGCTGATACACTCAAGTCTCCAAAATACTGCCTAAAAAGACCCCCATGGTAATAATGAGCAGCTGTGGGAACAACGAGATCACCGACAGAGACCCTACTACTAAGGCCTCCAGTGGTACCTAGGCGTACTATGGCTTTAGCCCCACTCTGAATTAATTCTTCAAAAACAATCGCAGCACCCGCTCCTCCCATTCCATGCGTGGCTATCGCAACTTCAACCCCCCTCCATACTCCTGTATAAACGAGTAAACCCCTGTTCTCGTTGACCAGGACAGCGTTTGATATCGTGTGGGAAAGAAGCTTTGCACGACCGGGGTCTCCAACCACGAGAACCCTGGGAGGAACCCTATCAACCTTTATATGAAAAGGCATAGAAAAATCTTATAATAATCCATATTTTAGGCTTACCGTCTGCTCAACGCGTAAAGGAAGCTTTGATGCGGCGTCTCCCCGTCATTTACAACGATTAACCGGTACCTCTCCTCTAGGACCTTGCCGAGCCGCTTTAATGAAGAGTAACCCTCATGAATCTCTACAACTATCTTCTCAACGTCAAACTCCTCAAGCGCTCTGGTAGACTCCTCTAAAACATCCCCCTCAGAGCCCTCGACATCTAACTTTAAGAGATCTATTTTCTTAAATCCAGACATCTTTAGGGCATCCATCAAGGTCAGTTTAAAGACTCTTAACCTGCCTACAACCCTTGAAAAATCCTCTACATAGCCTTTAATAAGAGAAGAGTTCACCAAACTTTCTCCCAGGTAAAACCAGCCCCATCCTCGTCTCTTACCAACAGCCACGCAGAGAACTTTTGCTCTTTCATCAACCTTGTTAAGTTTAAGATTCCAGTAAATGTATTTGCAAAGAGCTGGGTTCGCCTCCACAACAGTTACCTTAACTCTTTTTCCAGCTTTCAGGTTCTTCACGCTATATAGGCCCAGGTATCCACCTATGTCCACGACTCGTTCTGAACCCCCTGCACGAAATTCCTCAAATCTCTCGTAGTCCTTGTAGATAAAGATATGTGCATAGTTTAGCGTAGCCTCGTGTATCTCACTGCGAGGGACAGCTAGCCTACATGACGGAAAAAGTAAGAGAGCAGAATCACCAGTCAGCGATGAGGCTAGGCTATAAAGATCAACGAGTCTTCTCAGAGAAAAATCGATGATGTTCATGATTATCTAAAATTCTATAAAGGAATCGAAACAACAGCGTCCAAGACGGCACGTGCAGCCTTGTCCACAGCAGCTTTTAACTCCTCCGCTGTAGCCATCTTCGCGTACACTTCTCCGATAACATCACTGACCACAAATGATACTCCAGCTTTAACTCCACGTATTCTCGAAAGGACGAGAAGCGTTGCCGCCTCCATGTCCACGGCGATCATTCCTCGTTTAATCCACTCGTTGAGAAACTCGACTCCAGCATAGAAGTTGTCGCTGCTGATAACGGGACCTACAAAGTACCTGAGGTTGTGCTCCTTTGCTTTCTCTACAAGAAGCCGGAGCACATCGTAGTCGGGAACTGCTACCATGCAGTCGTTCTTAGAATACGTGCTCAAGGTTCCTCCTGGAGCATAAGAGGCACCGGTAGCTATCACCATGTCTCCTACCCTCATCTCGCGCATCAACCCACCGCACGTGCCAAACCTTACGAGAAGCTTCGCTCCCAGCATTATCAGCTCTTCGAAAACGATCGCAGCGGATGGGGCCCCTATCCCGTGTGTCGCCACGGAAACATCTACACCTTTCCACTTCCCAGTATATACTAGAAAGCCTCTATTCTCGTTTACTAGTCTTGCATTTTCAAGCATCGTTGAAAGTTGTTTGACGCGGGCGGGATCGCCTGACACAATAACGCGGGGCGCGACGTCCCCGGGTTTAGCTAGTATGTGGAGGGGTTTGGCCATAACTTGAAAAACTTAATCGACTATATTTCTTTTACCTTCAGCAAATTCTCGAGCTCTGGATTCTCGTTCAAAGCTTTTCTAAGGAGGGACATCGCGGCTGCCTCGCCTCCATGAATTACTCTTTCCTCGTCAAGACCCACGTGTCTCCCGCCTCTAACGACAATTCTTCCCTTAACGATAACCGTGTCAACGTCACCAGTAGTGGCCGAGTATACGACTAGAGCGTACGGGTTAAAGGCGGGTCTCAAATGTGGCTTCTTGATGTCAAGCAAGACTAGATCAGCCTCAAACCCCCTCTTAATTATGCCTGTTCGAAGCCCTAGAAGCCGTGCAGTGGATCGCGTAGACATTTCCAAGACATCGTAAGCGTTCCATAAACCGACCCTCTCGGCCAACAGTCTCTGACCGAAGATGAGTAGCCGCATCTCTTCGAAGAAGTCAGTGTTATCGTTATAGCAGGGGGCGTCAGTGCCTATAGCTATGTTTCCCCCAAGCTGCCAATAATCATAAGCATGGAACCTCGTCCCCGAGAGAAGATAGGTTGTAGGGCACTGTGCTATTATGCTTCCGGAGTGTGCAAGGAGGGCTTTCTCCTCGTTAAGAACATAGTTTGCATGAGCCACTATAGTCCTGCCACCAAGAAGACCCAAGTGCAAGGCATATTTAACGGGAGTAAAGCCAGTCCTCTCATGCACTACCTTAAATTCCCTCTGGGTTTGTGCCAAGTGTAAGTGTAGAAATAGCTTATCGTTTTTCGCCTTTTCGGCCAGGAAGACCAGATTCTCTCTATGCACGGTATCAGTTGCATGGGGCGCGAGGACAGGCGTTATAAGCTCGTGGTTCTTCCACTTATCCACAAAGTCAAGGGCCTTACGCAACTCCTCACTTCCCACGAAAGGACCATCTATGTCCATGTATGTATGGCCCAGAAAACCTCTGATACCTACTTCTTCAACAGCCTTAGCGATCTCATCCATGAAGAAATAGTGATCGGCAATAACGGTAACACCGCTTTTAACCGCCTCTAACGCGCCTAAAAGTGCCAGCCTGTATGCGACATCCGGGGTAAGACTCTTCTCCAAAGGCCAAAAAACCTTGTAGATGACCTCGCCAGCATCAGCCGCGAGCCCCCTGAAACCAGTCATAGCGATATGAGTATGGGCGTTAATGAGCCCCGGCATCACAATTTTTTCACGCCCATCAATCACATCGTCAGGCTGTCCGTATGCTGATACTATAGTAGCGTAGTCTCCGATGGCTTCTATAACTCCATCCTTGATTAAAATGGATTGTCTTCTAAGCAAGCCATTTACTCCATCCATAGTCAAGATGAACTCAGCGTTTCGGATTATAATCGATCCAGTCACATACACTATGGGACCCTGCGTGAAATAAAAATTAGCCCTTGAGATGAAGTCGAGAGTTTACGGCCATATTACGATTATATTATAATCGATGTTTATGAAAATATTCGGTTTAAAAAACATAATCTTTAAAATAAATTCCCATATTTTTAACGTAAATGTTAGTTTAAAATAGAATTCTACCACATAATCAATCGAAAAAATGCAAGTTACCCCGAAAAAATCAGAAAACATATTGAGATTTAGCAATGAAGAAAACGAAAGATGCATAATGTATAGTATATCATGTATTATAAATTCCGTGATATGAAATTCGTATTACGTATTTCATATTACGGAAATCACTGTATAAAATAGATAAATTTCCCAGTAAAATCTCTTTTTATCTCCCGAGCACCTATAACGAAAAGGATAATTTTAGCCGACCATACTCAACTACTCATGATAACAATCTACGCACACCCAAGATGCTCAGACTCCTTCCATGTATATCAACTATTGGAGCAAAATTCACTCCTTGAAACGGTAAAATTTGTCAACACTGAAACTAACCCTTTATCCGCACTTGAAGCGGGAGTCTTCGCCGTACCAGCATTCGCTAAGGCTGGTAAAGTAGTACTCCAGGGGTATTTCGTTGACGAGGAGATCCTAGAGTTAGTAAAGGCAGGATCTATACTCATAGAAGATGAAAAAAGCGCGCTTGATAGGCTCATTAAAAGCATTCTTTCCTCATATCTAACCTCTTCCATTGTTTACTTGAAAGGCTCCTTTGATGTGCTTCTCCATTCGGAGCAATTTCTGCTTTCGGCTAGTGGTGCTTTCTTTCTTCCGGAACAAAGAAACTTCCTAAGCATGGCTTACAAGTACCTCAGTGGTTTGAAGATCACGGAAGAAAACGAAAGAAGCTTTCATAGGATAATAGCTGGAAATTATATCAGGGACCTCTACTGGATCAGAGGAGGCAACATCTCGAGAACTACTTTGGAAAGCTTGGGTGAGAACCACTTCCGCGAGTGGATTCTTCAACGCTCAAGTATAGGTAGGGTCTTCGTTCCCCAGTCATACCCACTTACCGCTGAAGTTCTTGATAGGATTCATAGGGCGTGGATCTATACCCTGGAAAGATCCGAGATTATAATCCAGAGGGTTAGGGAGGAGCAGGAAAAAATACCCAAGGATTGGCTTTAACCTCACTGCTTTCTCAGAAAGCTCTAATGTTATGGGTGATTCGGTGAATGGCTTTATTTTTTAAAGGTTTCTTTAAACCGTACCGTGTTGCGTGTTTTATCAAGGTTTTTGGCGGAGGTTTTCCTCGTTTTGGGGGTTTTTTGGATTTTTGATGTTCTCGGGTCTTGCAGTTTTGCGTCCACAAAACAGCGTATTACGCTTGTATTTCAAGGGAGAAGCTGTTTTGCATTTCAAGGAAGCTACTCTAAAACTAGGGCTAGGCTGCGGCCCTCTTCGAGTATCTTTATGAGGACGCTCCGGAGGAGCTTGCAGGCCTGGAAGAGTTCCGGGTACCTTAAGCTATAGTATACTCTGTTTCCCCTCCTCTCCGACGCGATGATTCCGAGCTGTTGGAGGTATCCAAGGTGCCTGGAGACAACGGGTTGCGGCTGCCCGGTAAGCTCCACAAGCTCTGATACGCTTTTTTCTCCATCCTCGAGCAGTTTGACTAGCTGGAGTCTAAGGGGGTGGCTCATAAACTTGCAAAGCCTGGCTTGCATCTCGTAGAGCTTCTCTTCAGGAATATTAGCTGGTTCACCCATAATACATCATGTATAAAGGATGATAGACATATTAAAATATATCTTGTTTATGCTATAATTCAGCGCAGTGACACGATTATTCTAAGTCTTGGACCTTGGCACAGTGGGTTCAGGGATGACGGGCAGCGTCTTCTCCTCGTCGTTCCGGAAGTTTACCTCCAGTCTAATAGTTGTGGGAGAAGTCTTGGCGAGACGTGGAGGAGTTATCACTTTGAATTGGAGTGTTGATTTTTCACCGGGTTCTAAGCTGAAACTCTGTTTTTGAATTCTTGGACTACTAGAGCCGATGTATAGTATTTTATCTTTGAACTCGACTTTAAGTATCGAGTGTTCAAGACCCCATTCTATCTTCTCGATGTTCAAATCCACCTGAACCCTTCTTCTCGCGTGGTTTTCAATTTTTATGCTGGCTTCGCTCGAAATGGGTATTAGTACCGTTTCACCCTTGAGGTTAACTGTCACGTTAACTTGAGGTGAGGTCACTATAATCACCTGTGCATGAGAAACCTGATCGGCTTTTAAATAGTATTTAGTTCAATCCTTTTCCTAGGTTTTCATCACGTCTTCAGGCGCGGCCAGCCTCTTCACGGTTCAATTATAGCTACGCAATCACGTTAAAAAGTCCACGCTAAACTCATTATAAAAAAAATCAGATAAAAACGAATTTTTTTTTAAAAAAATAAAATTTAGGTCGAGAAGGAAACTTTGACTCCGAAGAAGTCCTTAACGTGCGGCTTGAAGAAGTAGTACAGGATTACCGCATCTATCACCAAGGATACAAGCGAGGTGATCTCACCCATGGCAATGTTTACGAGTGAAGACAACAATGAAAGTATACCCAGTATTACGCTGAGCCACCATGCCCAGCTCTTACCTTTCCATAAGCCCCAGCTTACAAGGAATGCTATGCCTCCAGATACCAAGAAGAAGAATCCGAGAGCTCCAGCCACGGCTATCACAAATGCTGGTTCGCCCATGGCTGTAAGCTCATGAGTGATTAATGGTCCGAGAACGATGAAGGAAATTCCCGCTAGAATGAATAGTGCTGCAGAAATAAACCCAAGGATAGAGAGAATAGTGATACCTAAGGGTCGCTGTTTAGGAGGAGGTGGCGGTGGTGGAGGTGGAGGAAGTTGAGGTGGTTGTTCGGACATGATTATCAAAAATTGAAAATGAAGAGATGCTTAATAAAGATTTGCTAACTGGACGGTTTTAAAGCCATCCTCTTAGCTTCATCGCGTTATACACTCTCCTTAAAGCTAAGACGAAAGCCGCGTCGCGCATCGTCACTAGCCTATCTGATCTTTCATCCTTCAGCTTTTCCCAGAGGTCCGCGGTTCGCTTAAAGTTCTTTTCCATTATAGAGGCGAGTCTCTGTCTAGTCTCCTCCTCGTCCCAGAACCACCATTGGAGGTTTTCCACCCATTCAAGATAAGACGCTATAACGCCTCCGGCGTTAGCCAGGATGTCGGGTACTGCGGCTATGAAGTCTTTTCTAGAGTAGAGTATCTTTTCGGCCTCCGGCGTTGTAGGGCCATTTGCAGCCTCGATTATAAGTCTCGCCTTTACCTTGTTTGCATTGCGCTCTGTGATCGCGTTCTCTATTGCAGCTGGGATCAGGATGTCAGCCTCCGCATATAGGGAGGCCTCAGGATCGTTGAGCTTGTTGCCCTTTGGATAGTTAATTATCCCTCCAGTCTCCTTAACAACCCTCATCCCAAGCTCTGGATCTATACCGTTGGGATCATAAACTGTTCCCGTTATATCGCTTACAGAAATGACCTTGGCTCCTAGGCGGGTCGCCCATAGGGCGGCGTACTGTCCAACATTACCGAATCCATGTAGCGCTACAGTTTTACCCTCGAAACCGTCCAGCCACCTCTCGGCTGCAGCCTTAGCAGCGATGACTGTTCCAAAGCCTGTCGAATAAATTCTAGCTGGGTTCCCCCAGAGCTCCGGCGGCTTAGCGGTGAAAACAGCTGGAACATTGTAGCCTTTCAGCTTGCTGTACTCGTCAACCATCCACGCCATTATTTGCGGATTAGTGTTTACATCAGGAGCTGGGATGTCCTGCTCCGGTCCGATAATCGATGCTATAGCCCTAACATAACCACGGCTTAACTGCTCAAGTTCTCGCAAGCTCAGCATTTTAGGATCGCATTTCACCGCACCCTTGCCACCGCCATAGGGTATGCCGGCGAGAGAGTTTTTAAGAGTCATACCCATTGCTAAAGCTATGCCTTCTTCCAAAGTTACTTCAGGGTGAAATCTTATACCTCCCTTGTAGGGTCCGAGAGCATCATTATGTTGAACCCTATATCCCTCAAATACGACAAGTTTACCATTATCCATTTTAACAGGTATTTTAACCATAAGGATCCTGTCAGGCTTGCTCAGATAATCGTAAGTCTCCTGTGGGAGGCCTGCAAGCTCGATGGACTCTTTAAGGACCTTCAACATCCATTCTAAGTATGAAGACATTCAAGCTCGGTTTTTACATTCTTAAAGATTTATATAAATTTTTCTAAAAAATTACTTAATATGTTGCCTATAAAAAATAATCTTCTTGGATTGAAAATAAAAGAGCTTAAGCAACACGTTATTCCACCCCTTTCCTAGATAAAAATTTAAAAATACGTTCCTTAAGACTACACAATATGGAGGTATTGCAAATCATAATTCTCATCGGAGTTACAGTTTCCATCGCCATTGCCCTAGCACTTTTTGCCTCTAATATCACTTCCCCTTACATGCAAACCGAGTTAATTGATATCAGTTATGTCATTCTAGGCAACCAAACCATCAGCATTCAGGTGAAGAATAAAGGGCCTAAACCCGTTAGTATAGTTGCGGTTAAAGCAGACGGCAAGTATTATCCTCAGAACATAGTTGTAACTCCTGGAGAAGCGGCTACCCTAAGAGTCCAAGTAGAACCTATAGGAGTTTTGCACGAGATTAGAATTGTTCTGGCTTCGGGTACCGAGTACCCTCTTCTTGTAAAGTTATAACTTCCACTATACACGAAACTTATTTAATCTCGCAGATATTATCGGTTTCCGTGGAATACACATTCCTAGGTAACACAGGGGAAAAGATTTCTAGGATAAGTCTTGGGGCATGGCAGTTTAGTGAGAGCTGGGGAGTAACTGAGTACGAGATAGCTAAAAAGGTCATTATCGAGGCTGCCAACCAGGGGATTAACCTTATTGACACGGCTGAAGTCTATGGGAGAGGGATGAGCGAACAGTTTATTGGGAAAGCGCTCCGAGAGCTCAACCTTAGGGAACACTTTCTAATTGCCACAAAGATCCCGGGGGATTTCTTGGCCGAGCACGACGTCTACAAGGCCGTCGAGAAAAGCATCAGTAGACTCCAGGTGAAAACGATTGATCTAATGCAGGTTCACTGGCCCCCCTGCTGGCACAACTTCCCCACCTGCGAGTATATGCGTGCCCTGGAAAAATTAGTCCACCTGGGAAGGATTAGGTACCTCGGGCTCAGTAATTTCCCCCCGATTCTCGTTGAAGAGGCGAGATCCTGCTTATCTACCGAGGACGTGGTCTCCCTGCAGATTAGATATAACGTTGTAGAGCGAGACGCTGAGAAGGAACTTATACCATATGCTGAACGCGAGGGGCTCACGGTTCTAGCATGGAGTCCACTGGCAAAAGGGGCTGTCACAGGAAAATATACTCCTGAAAATCTACCTAAATTCGAGGACGTTAGAGGGGGTGAGGCCGTCTTCCATCCTGAGAACTTCAAGAATGTCTACAAGGTCGTAGAGGTCCTGATGGATGTTGCGAAAAAGTATGGTAGGGAGCCTTCACAGGTCGCACTCAACTGGCTTATAATGTCCAGTCCAAACGTTGTTCCAATACCAGGGGCCAAGAACGAAGAGCAAGTTAAAAGTAATGCGGGAGGCGCGGGTTGGAGGATGAGTATCGAGGACTGGCTTAGGATTAAGGAAGCTAGCGACAACTTGAAAATAACGCGGGTCCTCTGGTAAAAAACACTAAGTATATTTACTTTGCTTATTATTTTAATCTTGTATGAGTGAAACAATTGAAGTCGAGGTTATAAGACCAGTAAACCCCACCGGTGTAAGCTTCATTAAGTATCTATGGGGTGCCATCGGGGCTAAGAACCGAAACGTGATCCAAGAATACCGCAGAGAGCTTACCAGGCTTGTTCAGAAACTGGGCTTCGTCCTTGAGGAAAAAATAGGAACGAACAAGCTTATAACAGGTAAAATAGTTCTTGAGCTACAAAACGGGAAGCCCGTGAAAATAATAGCTAAAGACCTAAGAATTTGGCAAGAGACCGGTAGTTATCCTGAGGCTATTACAGCGGAGTTCAAGGAATAATTCAAATAAAATTTAAAGAAACTCCGTATTATTTTCTCATATATTCATAATAGAACATTTAATATAGAGACGAATCAACATATCGTATGACGGAACTAAAGAGAGAGCTTGGACTAGGCTATGCAACCCTATTTGGGGTAGGGCTCATCCTCGGCGCCGGCATCTATGTATTGGTAGGGCGTGCAGCGGGTCTTGTGGGAGATGCTGTATGGATTAGCGTGGCCTTCTCAGGATTAATTGCCCTCTCCACCGCTTTTTCTTACGCAGAACTCGCATCGATGTTTCCGACAGCTGCTAGCACCCATACAT
Organism: Infirmifilum sp.; assembly: GCF_049970975.1. Taxonomy (NCBI): domain Archaea; kingdom Thermoproteati; phylum Thermoproteota; class Thermoprotei; order Thermofilales; family Thermofilaceae; genus Infirmifilum; species Infirmifilum sp. The sequence goes on from NZ_JBMFLX010000001.1 coordinate 60,612, forward strand.
ACATCGAGAAAGCTTTTCCTGATCTAAGAATTCTAGCCTTCATATCTGCGTGGCTTATATTCTTCGGAGGCGTAGCAGGAGCTGCTACTGCTGGTCTAGGGTTTGCAGGATATTTCCTGAGCGTAACAGGGATGTCCTCTACGAACATGGTTCCTGTCACGATAATTCTTCTAGTGTTCCTTACCTTTCTCAATTGGTGGGGTATCAAGGAGAGTGCCGCTTTGTCAGCAGTGTTCACCATTATAGAAGCATCCGGGCTGCTACTCGTGGCGGCTTTGGGCTTCCTATTCCCGGTCCGTTCTCCCAACTATCTCTCTTTTAATCCCAGTGTTAATCCGATCCTGGCTGTAATGGTGGGAGCCTCTATATTCTACTTCGCGTATACAGGTTTTGAATACCAGCCAACTCTCAGCGAGGAGACAAAAAATCCAGAAAAAATAGTGCCAAAAGCCATTGTTCTCGCAATAACCGTTACGACGGTGGTTTACCTCCTGGTTACCCTAGCTGTTGTGCGTCTAATGGCCTGGGACGAACTGGCGCGCAGCAAGGCACCTCTAGCTGAGGCCGCCGCACGCGTGTGGCCTCCAGTGTACTCTCTGCTGTCAGCTATAGCCCTCTTCGCGACAACAAACACTGTATTAGGTTTTCTTGTATCAGCCTCCAGGCTTGTGTATGGACTATCCAAGGAAGGCGTGATAGCCTCCTCTTTTGGTAATGTAGACAAGTGGCGTCGAACGCCAGGTATTGCCGTCATATTTACCGGTGCCCTCTCTATTTTCCTCGTGCTCTTTACAGACTATCTTCCACAGGTTACGGGGTGGAGGTTATCCTTCGGGGGCTTCCAGTATGAATTAATAGACCTGGTCGGTAAAACAGCCAGTCTCTCAGTCCTGATCGCATTCATCCTAGTGAACATGTCTGTGATTGCTCTAAGATTGCGGAATCCCGATAAGAGAAGATACTTTAAAATTCCATTAAGCATCCGTGGTCTACCGGTGTTACCCCTGCTTGCAGATATCTTGATAGTATTTTTCATAGCTGTAAGCTTTAACGACTGGATAGTATGGCTGAGTACGATCTTAATATCAGTTTTAGGGCTTCTCTTTTACAGAAAACAAACCTAAAGGTGACTTGCGGAACTTATAAATCCCGCATTAACAGTAAAATATCAGATGATGAGGGTTTCTGGTTCAGACTTGTGAAGAAAGCTTGATTAGCTGAAGTAGATCCATCATGGTTAAGCTTTAATGTTAAGGAGCTATTTTTGCTGTTAGGCATTATATGGAGGAAGTAATTGAGAGAGTTAAACTAGAGGTTCAAAGATTCCTTACTGGAAATCCTAGATATCAGGGAGCACTGATAGTTTTTGGCGGAAACGTTTTAGAGATTGGTGAAGTAAAGAAGGAGGCGGGAGAGGTCGTAATCAACGCGGTGAATTTTATAGCCGCGACTTTCAAGCAGCTCCTGGCGGGATCTCCGAGGTACTTTGTAGCTGAGGGTAAAGACTATGGAATATCATATGGCAAATTTGGTTTCGACCGGATAATAATTCTCTTTTACAAGAACATTCCACTTGGGACAGCAATGTATGATGTGAAAAATCTAGCCCAAAAGCTGTGGTCGTTAACAGGGTAGAGGTGAGGGAATTGAAAGTGATAGGCGTAGCGTGTCTAGGCACAGAGCCTTCCCGAGAACTTATTTCGAAGGCTCGCGAGTTTGTTAGAGAGTTGGCACGCCTTTGCGGTAGCGGTGTCTATCTGGCTCTAGGGGGCTATTGGGGATTAATGAAGGTGGTAGTGGAAGAGGCTCTCGCTAATGATGTGCAAGTTGTTCTATTTCCACCGATAGAACGTGAGTACGAACAGTTCCCTGGAAAAGTCTTAGTCATCAGAACTGGTATGGGATATAGACTCAGAAGCGTAGTTTTTGTTAGAAGCGTCGACGTACTCACGATTCTAGGAGGCGAAGCTGGAACTTTTCAGGAGGCTGTAACTGCATACCTTGAAGGTAAGCCTGTTCTAGTTCTCGGTAATACAGGACTTATGACGGATAAGCTTGCCGGTTTCACGCCCTACCTTGATACGAGAGAGTTGGCCGAAGTGAAAATAATCTCTGAGCCTAGTGTTTTGGCACGTGAGGCTTGCCGTCTAGTTTCTAATTGAATGCCCTGTCACCAGCATCTCCGAGTCCAGGGACGATAAAGGCTTTCGAGTTGAGTTGAGGATCTACGGCAAAAGTGTATATAATGGATGAGGGATCCGTTTGAAGTATTCTTTGAATGCCTATATTTGTGGAAATCAGGGAGGAGACTATGAAGCGAGAGGGATTCACCTTTTGTCTCACCCGCTTAATAACTTTCGCAAGGGTTGATCCCGTCGCCAGCATCGGGTCAACTATTACAATTACCGCATTCTTTGAAGGTATGGACTCGTAGCTTATATCCACATCCATCCGATAATCGGGGGGAGCGCTTTCCGCCTCTTTTCTTTTAGCAGATAAGAATCCTACATCTGCCTCTTCGAACACCTCAAGCATGCCCCAAACCATTGGAAGAGCTGCTCTAAGCACCCCGATTACACTTATTTCTTCAAACCTGAAGGCCTTCGTTTCGACGTTGAGGGGTGTAGATATTGTGTACTCTTTCAGGGGGATTTCTCGGGAAATTTCGACAGCGGAGATGAATCCTGCTTTGAATAATAGTCTCCGGAATTCCTGTTTAGAGGTATTTTTGTCCCTAAGCCTTGAGAGAATAACTTTAGCTGCCGGAGTATCTATGACCTTGATGTTGCTCGTTGAAACCACTTCATGTGGCTAAACAATAATTGAAAAACTTTTCGCTTCAGAATGAGGGATCAGGGTATTATTCCTAGGGCGAGACCCCAACTTATTTATTTATAGCGGGGTTCTTAGTTTTGTGAAGATTGCGCCTGAGTGCATCCAATGTATCTTTGATGTTAGGGCAAAGGAAATTACAAGCGCAAGTCTCTCCGATCATGAGAAAATACTCAAGCTAAAATCATTTCTGGAGTACTATTCTCAGATAGTCACTCCAGACACATCCACCACGCTCTTGAGCTGGCAAGCTTTCAGGAAAGTCAAAGAGCTTATGGGCTCCGAGGATCCCTATACTTCCTTCAAAACAAGGTCGCATCAGGTAGCAGTAGAGCTGTTAAGCGTCATAGAAAGGGAAATTAAGGAGAAAATCGGCTTCGAGCGCTTTCACTACGCTGTTAAAGCCAGTATCGCGGCAAACCTAGTGGATCCCGGGACACCCTCTGGTATTCAGCCTGAAGCTCTAGGAGAAAAGATAAGAGGGTTGAGGCTAGCAATTGATGAGTCCGAGAAACTCTACATGAGATTGCTGCAGAGCAGCAAAGTAACATTCCTCTTAGATAACTGTGGTGAGGCGCTTTTAGACACACTACTTATTAGAGAAATTAAACGTATGGGCGTTGAACTCAAGATTGTGGTCAAGGGAAAGCCTTACCAGAACGATATCACGTATAAGGAGGCCTTAGAATACGGCTTCAATAGTCTCGGCGAAGTAGTCAGCACAGGAAGTGATTTTCCCGGCGTTATACCCGGCTACGTGTCAGAAGAAGCTGTCAAAGCACTAGAGTGGGCCGATGTCATAATATCTAAAGGAATGGCCAACTATGAGGCTTTCCTTTTAAAACCTCCTAGCAAACCAGTTTTTATAATGCTTGTAGCAAAATGTGGAGTCATAGCGCGCGCTGTAGGGGTACAAAAAGGAGAGACCGTAGCTTTCTTTCTGCAAGGTTCCCCGGATCTCAAAAAACTCTTTTAACGTTCCTTTATCGTTAAGTATTTCAATACGACTTGTGTATTCTACTCTTGCTATAAAGCGTCGGGATATAATGGAAGAAAATATTTTGATTGCAAAGGCGAGAGAAATATATAAAGACATACCAATAGATCCTTCTTCTCTTGAAACATATGTAAAGCTTATGGCGCTTCAGGAAACTCTTCAACGTAGATTTTATGGAAAATACACCGAGCTTGACACCGAGAAGATTAAGGAAGTTCTCAGCCAAAATAAGCCTGCATTCCTAGCAGTGGATCTAGGTCTGGACGAGACTGAACTAGGGGAAACCTTGAAGAGTATATCCTCCCTGCTTAAGTCAGAGTTGCCAGATGTATCCAAATCCTTAGAAATAATCGAAAAAGCTTGGGAAGATAAACAACTAAGCATGGTTGAGATCGGAGAGAGCCTGTTGCACGGAAACACAGGTGTCCTTCATGCTAAAGCTGATGAACTAGGTGTCGACCATGAGATATTGGAGGCGGTCTCAGCATGGGTTCTGCAGGTTCTGTTCCAGGCGTTGTCAAAGGAGTTGTCACAACAAGTGGACTTCTCATCATGGTCCATTGGAAAGTGTCCTGTTTGTGGCGGTTATACGAGGCTCGAATACCTGGATGAAAAAGGTAATGCTCACTTAAAATGCCAGTTTTGCGGAACAGAATGGGGGTATCCTGCCGGAAAGTGCCCCTACTGCGGGAACGATGACAAGGAAAAAATTACTGTTGTGGGTATGGACAAGGAAAAAAGGTTTACTCTCAATATTTGCAATAATTGCGGAATGTACTGGAAGGTCGTAGATGAACAAGTCGTGGGACAGGAGATTCCAAGGAGGCTATATGATCTCTGGACTTTTAGGCTTGACATAGTAGCTAGCGGGGCAAAAGGTTGAAGTAAAAAGACAACGACTAGCCGGAGACAGTTATATTTCCGAATAAAATGTCAGGGGTGTAAATTCCAGTATAGGTGTTATTTACATGGCGAGCCGGTCTCAAAGTGTTAGCTATAGAGTATATGTTTCCTGACACCGTGATGGGTTTTATAGGAACAAGGTCTCCGTTTTTAACCAAATAGGGGTTTGACGCGACAACGCTGAAATTCCCCGTGATATAATTAACTGTGTGTACGCTTAAGAGAGAGCCCTCCACAACAACTTTTGAGTCTGAGAGTAAACTTTCCTCGGTATCCTTACCACCCTTAACAACAAGATTAGAGCTCGAGATACCTATTCCTCCTCTTCCTCTACTAGCATTGCCTGTTGAGGATATCTTCATCCGTCTAGCCGTATATGTATTGTGAAGGAAAGATCTTATCACACCATTCTCGACGAGTGTTGTTCTTTGTCTGGGAACGCCTTCGGCATCGAATAAAGTAGTTGACAACCCTCCGGGAAGGGTTCCGTCATCAATGATCGTTATTTCTCCTAGAACTTTTTGTCCTAACTTATCCTTAAGTGGACTGAAGCCTTCCAGTACATTCATGGCATTAAACGCAGGTAATACCAAGTATGAGAGTAGGCTGGATAAAGGCTCTGCTCTGAAAAGCACGTTGCCGGTTATGGTTTGTCCCAGCTTCTCCGCTTTAAGCGTGTCAAGAGCCAAGGTCTTTGCCTTTTCGATGATGGGCTCAGTGTCGTATATAAAGCTCCTAGCACTGATCCAGCCATAACCAGTGCCTTCATTTGTACCGTCAGAAGACTTAAGGGCGACATAGAGACCCATTTCAGTTCCATGGTCTTCAGCCTTGACCCCTCTAGAGTTGTAAGTATAAGTCCTCCATGCCTCGGTAGACCCCCCTACAGAACTTACCTTGAGCCGAGGATCTAAATGCGCGGCTTCATCAATTAAATCTCTCACCGTCTCGGCTAGCTGTTCAATCTCTAGGTTTGATACCCCCTCGTCGAAGCCTACCCAGCTGTGCTTAGGTTTCTCGGGATCGGGTAATCCCTCCCAGTGTGGATCCTCCTCGGCTTTTTCTGCCATCTCTACTGCTTTAGAGACAATTTTCTCTAGATCCTCCCATTCTGAGGATGTAGCTGTAGCTATGGCAACCCTCTTCCCAACAGCAACTCTAACCCACACCTCGGAAACTGTCTTGGATAGTACCTTAGGGAATAATCCCTCAGATTTAACCGTCTTAGAAGATAAGACGGCCATGCTTATTTCTGCCTCGCTTGCCCCTAGCTCAATCGCTCGTTTGATTCCGCGATCCAATAAATACTCGTAGTCAGACACAATTACTCACCCCCAACCAATAGTCTGGTTGCTCTGAGAGTGGGTCCTCCATCCCCCACGTGAACCATCTGTCCAAATTTCCCGCATCCCCCGAAAGGACTCGTGGATATTTCAACGTTATCTGCTACAGCGTCAATATATTTGAGCATTTCAAGAATGTTTCCCGCTAGAACCACGTCCCGAACAGGCTCTTTTATTTCACCGTTCTCAATGATAAAGCCTATACGTGCATTAAATGTAAAGGTTCCATCTTCCTCTACCTGTCCGCCAGCGGGCTTGTCAAGGATAAGACCATGACGCGTCTCTCTTATGATTTCATCCTCTTTCCAGTCACCTCCCTCAAAAAACGTGTTTCTCATCCTGACTATGACGTCATGTGAAAAGCTCTGGGCTCTACCGTTACCTGTAGGCCTCATGTTCAACAGTGCAGCACTCTCCCTACTGTGAAGATACCCTACAAGGATACCTTCCCTTACAAGAAACGTCTTTTCAGTCGGTATTCCTTCATCATCGACCATGAGAGCAAAGCCGCCCCGAGGATCCATGCCAGAGTCAATAATTGTAACATACTCGCTTGCTATTTTCTCACCGAGTCTTCCGGTGAGCGGGCTAGTCTTTGCAAAAATACCGTCACCTTCTGTAAGATGACCGAAGCTCTCGTGAGCAAACACACCAGTTAGCTCGGGTCTGGTTATAACTACTTGTTCTCCAGCAGGCGCCCTACGTGCTTTAACAGCAAAACGAGCCATTTCAAGAGCCCTGTTTGCAGCTTTTTCGGGAGATTTCTCTCCCTCAAAATACTCGAGGCCCGCTGAAGCCCCAAATGTCTCGAAACCATCTCCCGTTCTCCCATTTTCCTTCAGTACAACGCTAGCCGAAATTCCCGTTACAAGTCTCTCAGATGAAACACTTATTCCGTCCGTAGAGTAAACCTCTACCACTCCATAATAGGCTCCATAGCGCGAGGTAGCGGTAGAGGCTCCACCCTCCTTTGCTACAGCATAGGCCCTTTTAACCAAATCAATTTTCTCATCTATGTCAACGTTGGAAGGATGTTTTCTAATATCCTTAAAAGCATACTCTTTACCCACTGGTGGGGGTTCAGCCAGACTCTTATTCCCTCTTCCTGCAGCTCTAGCAGCTTTAATTGCTTGATAAAGTGCTTGCTCCAAGCTGTCCTTTTTGAGGTCCGTGATCGAAGAGAAACCGAAGTTTCCATTTATTAGAACCCTTATCGCAGCCCCTCTCGAGCTAGAAGCTGAAAGGGAGACTATTCGACCGTTAACATATTGGATAAACTCCCTATTAGTATACTCGAACCTTACTTCGGCGAAAGGAACCCCTTCAGAGGAAGCTTTTTTCAGGATATCATCTGCAATGTCCTCGAACACGCTTAGACTAGTGCGAAAATGAGATAAATACTTTTCATCAGACCAGTCTTGCGCCTACGTTTAGAACTCTAAGGCCTCACGTTTATTAGCCGTCACGTCCCCTTAGAGAAGATATGAAAAGACCTTCACAGCAAGAACTAGCATTGGTAGTTGACCTAATTGAAGACGAATGCTGTTATGATTTGCCCGAGGGTAGACGCAGAATCTCTTTCCCGATTCAAGACTTCTCGTTCACCTCACCTGCAAACACTCACATCGATGTCATCGAGGCTTATAGAATAGGGTTGATAACGGGTATGACGCACTAATACATCGTAGAGCTGGGATTGGGAGAAGCGGGACTCTTGCCGCGATGGATCTCATATCTCTGGATTGATTTACTCGCGAAGGGGCTCTCAGCTGGGTGAGGATCCTTGAAGGCGGACCCCAGTCCCCAGCACAGTTCATCTCCCTTATGTGGTTCGGGAGAAATCTTGAGTTATTTGGATACGAGAAGTATCTCTATAACTCTAGTATTCTTTGTAAAAGTCCACCTGTTAGAGTGGATTTAGTTTTTTCAAAGATAAAGATAACGCTAGACATTTTGCTCAGGCTAGGTGTCCTGGCATTAGCCATGGACTCTGAGAAAATTTTCTCATGCTTTTCCAGAAATGTGGGAGAATTGCTCGAAAATGCGGTGGAGTTATTGCCCGAGATATTTAGAATTACTTGAGGCTGGGGTGTCGTTTTAGCAAACGAGGGGAAGCTACAGAGAAATAGGGCGTGAGAATGGAAAGCCTCGCCTAATCTTAAATGGCTTTGCTTGGGATGACTCGAAGATGGTCTCGCTTAAAAATGACCTGGATGTTCTAGTAAAATTTGGAGTCGAAGCGGAGTTGGAGGAGGTCTCAGCATGGTATGGCTTGACTAGATTAAAGCCAGATGCAAAATTTTAAACGGGGGAAGAGCTGATAATATTCTGTAATGAGCGAATTGTCGAAACCGTTCGTAAAGGAAGCTTTGTTTTGGGAAAAACTGCCTGATAAACCCGGATACGTGAGGTGCAATCTTTGTAGTCGTCGGTGTATAATAGCTCCTAATCGGTTTGGGGTCTGTGGCGTTAGGAGGAATGTTGATGGCAAACTATACACGTACGTGTACGGCTTGCTAACGGCAGCTAACCTAGATCCCATAGAAAAGAAGCCTCTCTCTCATTTTTATCCGGGTAGCGCTGTTTTTTCAATCTCAACCCCAGGTTGCAACTTCTTCTGCAAGTTTTGTCAAAACTGGGAGATAAGTCAGAGTAGGCTTGAATCAGGACTATACGGGATGCACTACACACCTGAGAGAGTCGTGGAGGAAGCCTTGCGCTTGAAAGCTGATGGTATCTCGTATACTTACAACGAGCCAACGATATTCTATGAGTTTATGCTTGATACCGCTAAGATCGCGAAGAGCAAGGGACTATTCAACACGATGGTAACAAATGGTTACATTACTCCCGAGGCATTAGAGGTTCTCGCCCCTTATATGGACGCTGCAACTGTGGATTTCAAAGGAGGTGCTAATCCTGAGTTTTACCGCAAGTTTATGGGTGTTCCCTCACCCGATCCCATTTATGAAACACTCCTATTAATGAAGGAGAAGGGGATCCACGTCGAAGTGACGAATCTGGTTGTCCCTATGGTAGGAGACGAGGAGGCTGACATCCGAAGACTCGCCCGCTGGATATACGAGAACCTGGGCGATGAAACTCCCTTCCACCTGCTCAGGTTCTACCCACACTACAAGATGATAGATTATCCGCCTACCGAAGTCGAGAAGCTTGACAAGCTAGCTAATATAGCGCGAGAGGAGGGCTTGAAACACGTCTACATAGGAAACGTTTGGGGCCATCCCTTGGAGCATACATATTGTCCTAATTGCGGGTACAAAGTTATAGAGCGAAAAGGCTTCTTTATAACGAGGTGGAGTCTTACAGAGGATAATCGATGCCCCAAGTGTGGTTACAAGCTAAACATAAAGGGAACATATAAGAAGAGGTTTTGGGGTTACGAATATCTCTTTTAACGAAGCTTTATTGAAAGACCCTTACTCTCCTTTTTACCTGGAATCTCCACGTGCTTCCAGTCAGCTACACTCCCAATCTTCTTTCCTTTCTTCTCCATTACGTAAGCGTAGGCGCTTAGAGCCGCACAGGCGCCCATCCCGGCAGCTATAACTGCCTGTTTGTGAGGCATTTCCGCTACATCACCGGCTGCGAAAACTCCTTGACGGCTAGTCCTACACATCTTATCAACCTTAATTTCTCCGTTTTCGTTGAGTTCCACGAAGCCTTTAAGGAAATCGGTCTTTGTTACGTAACCCATTTCGACGAAGACCCCGTCTACCTGTAGTGTCCTTGTTTCTCCAGTGCTCTTGTCCTTAACGACTAATGCTTCAACTTTTCTAGATCCCTTAACTTCGACAGGTATGGATCTGGGTACTAGCTCCACGTTTCCCTTGCTTAAAGCCTCACGTAGAAGATCCTCATCGTCAAACGGTTTCTCACCAGGAAAAACCCAAAAGACCTTGCTCGCATAGTCCCGAAGCCTGATAATGTTCTCATAGTTGTGGATACCCCATCCCACAAGAACCACTGTTTTCCCCCTATAGAGCGGAGCATCGCAGATTACACAGTATGAAACGCCTCTTCCTTTGAATTCCTTCTCACCTGGAACACCCATCTCCCTCGGGGACTTACCGAAAGCAAGTACAACAGCATCAGCCTCGAAAATGTTTCCCATAGCCGTTCTCAGCGCAAAGACCCCGTTTCTCTCCTCTATGCCCACTACTTCGTCGAAGATTATATGAGCGCCGTAAAGCTTTGCTTGTTCCTCTACACGCTTTACGAGGTCCAGGCCACCAATGCTGACAAATCCAGGGAAGTTTTGAATCTCCTGGGTTAGAAGGAGCTGTCCGCCAAGATCCGCGCTTAAAACGAGAGTGTTGAGTTTTTGGCGTGCAGCATACAGTGCGGCTGTTAGACCTGCTATACCGGCACCTACGATAATAACATCGTACTTCGACATAACCTTATCGACCGTATGGGGGAATGCATCAATATATATAAAAATTGATCTTGAGTAAACGGGGGAAACTTTATAGGGTGACTAAGAAGTAAATCTCGAAGTGGTCTAAGTGGTATACGAGCAGCGAAGTGCCAAGGGTCTAGCTATAGAAGGGATAACGGCTCTGGTCATCTTAGCAGCTTTGCTTTTCCTATTCTCCACGAGTTTCTGGATTTCCATTCCTCCCAACTCTAAGTTCCAAGTAGGGGATATTGTTGTTGTGCTTTTAACAGTTCTTTATATTCAGAGATCTGAACAATTAATTCCTCCTCTGTCAGCTGTAGCTTCACTAGCTCTGCACGTGGATGTTAAGAAGACATCTGGGATCTTCTACGGTTTTCTCAGGTTTCTCTCAATCGTTGTCGCATACTTTTCTCTTCGCAGAACAAGCTTAAGTTTCCTAACGGTTTTCCTTGACCAAAATAATTCGCAAATTCTCTATGATGCGTTCTTTACTACGCTTATACTCTTACACGTTTATTCTACTGTGAAACGACTAGTACACTAAATTATTCAATCACACTTCGATGCTTCTTCAGATAAAGTTCTAGATATGTTTCAGGTACGAGCTCTTTCAACCCGAGAGTTTCCGCCACCTTTTTAATACCCTCTTCGCCCGCACCTTTATCCTCTAACTCTACAAAACTTCCCAAGTCCTCTACCTTGTCAAGAGAGACCTCGACACCGTTGAATAGATAAAATTCACGATCTTTCTTTATTCGGGCGACTTCGTGAAAGCCAAGCTTTTTTAAGATCGTTAGAAGTGAGTCAAAATTATCAACAACAACCCCAAGCTCTACTCGTGTCTTAACCCACCCTTCCCCTCTTGGTCCTTTATAAGTCATCTCAACAAGTGCTTCTCTTTTCTCCTGGGATTTAAGGTACCTAACTCGGAGAGCCTCGTCAGTAGCACGGAAATCGCGGCATGGATGTTGGAAGTAAACATCAACCATTAGAACCTTATCAAGATAGATGGCTTTCAAGTGCTGAAGCTTCTCACGCAAGGCATCGATATTATTGCATCTAAATTTTGCTTCTAGCTCGATAGGTTCCATGTATTCATTCCTCTGCGGGAGTAACTATTGCTATATTCTTTAAATTCTCACTCATATTGTTAAGCTTATAGGAGAGTTTTAGTAAAACAGCTGCCGCCTCCATTGCTTTACACGAGTTGTGAGACTTTACTGCTTGAGACATATCGATAAGGGCCTGAGCTATCATATTTTTTATATCCTCGAGAATCTTCTCGGTTCTGTCCCTATACTCTAATGATAGGGGCATGGAGGAAACTCTAAGGAAGGAGGCCATTGCATCCGCTAGGGAGTATAGAGCATTACTGAGAACGAAAAAGTAGTTTTCATCCTTTAATAGACCGATGGAAAGCAGGATCATTCCCAGACTCCTAATCTGCTGAGGGTCTAATAAATTGTTTTTAATATCCCTCGAAGCCTCATTAATCATTCTTTCAAAACCTGCCTCTACCTCCATAACGCCACCCTTGATTTCTTACCTTCAAACATACGATACCTATATATCCTATAAATCATCTTCTTAGCGTCCTCAATTTCTTTTAAAACACTACGAACCTCCTCCATCATTTCATCCGAGGATATCCTTTCTAATATCTTCTTTAAGTAAGTCTCAGTAATGATGATTTCTAATGCCAGAGCCTCTAGCTCGTCAACGTTGACGCCTCTCTTAAGTATATCAGCTAGCCTGCCTGTGAAATAGCCCTGTGGGCACCTCTTTCTCCTACTTGCTCGATCAATCATCTCTGTCCAATATAGGCGAATCCATTACCAATAAATCTTTCGAGAAGGCCTGTGGGTCACGTATCGTGAATTTTCAACTATTTTAAATGTTAAAAAAGATATTTTTATAAAACGCTATAACGGAGTGCTAGAATAGGATAAGATGTTATTGGACAATCAAATCCTACCTGCTATAGCAAGGAGTGGTCTTGCATTAAAGCTGAATCCCAACGAGTGGGAGGTTGTAAAAGCTTCTACCAGTGCGTTAACCATAGCAAAGATATCGGAGACTACACGACTACCTTACAGTACTGTGATAGATATTGTGAGAAGACTTTCCCGGAAAGGGATCCTATTTTCATTTGTTCCATACTGCGATATGGTGGGATTAAAACCAATTTTTCTACTATTCCCAGACAAGCCCATAAAGAGTGTACCGGTTTACACAAGGGCAGTGTATTCGTTGCTTGGAAGACAACGCTACAAAGCAGTAAGCGCATTGGTTCCCGTGAAATTTATAAACGATTATATTTCCTATTTTTCCGAGGAGCCAATCGAATTTATCTCTACATACGAGATACGGCACTGGACAGCTTCTGGGAAACTTACTCAATACAATTCTAAGCTGGGTATACTTCTTCCACGGGAAGAAGGCTTAGAAGATGCACTGGTCGAGTCCCGTACAGCTGTTACTGAACATGAAAAAAGATGGGTGGATTGGGTAGACTTAATAATTCTTTACTTTAAGATGAGATACGCATTTACGAAACTCAGTGATGTATCTGAAATGGTTAAACAGGACTTCGCATTAAAGCCGCCAAGCAGGCAGCTCATGAGTTATCATTACAGAACCCATGTTGTATCCCTATGGTCGTATAATCGTACACTATTTCGATTAAATACAAGTTTAGTCCCGTTGAAGCTGTACCTCTTTGGTGGAAAAGAGGGCTTAACCGCTGCTAGGGTTTTAGTCCAAGCTCCATACATGTATGAGGGTCTCGTCGGAGAGTCCAGCGCAGCAGTTCTGGGACAACCTCCGAACTATATGGAACCCTTAATTCATGAAGTGTTAAACGTCACTAACGCAGATATGCCGTATGGTTCCCTTCTTGTGGTTCAAGAAAAGCAGACAGCTTGGATTAGTACAAGGGTTATAGAACACTACAGACAGAAAGGAGACTTTCCCCTCCCGGACATCGAGAGTTTTTCCACCTAGGTATTGTTTGGAAATGCTTAAATACTAGGTTAATAACTAAAATTATTAACTGAGTATGAGTACGACCGAACCCGAAATTATGGCCGAGCTCCTTAGCGAGGAGCTCGAGAACAAGGGGTACTTCAATATAATCTCAGAGGACGGAAAGACGCTTATACTCTACTCATGTCCTGGTGCTTGTTCTCCCATCTTTATTCGGATAGAAGAATCCGGGATGAGAATTGTAATTCCTCTATACGCGATAGATAAGAATATCGGAGACATAACTGGAGTTTTTAGGGAATCGTTAGGAGATATCCTTTCCTATAATGTATATGAGCTGTCTGAAAAATGTGTGGGGCTAGAAATTACTTCACCTGAGCTCTCATCATCTGATACGGACAGGATTATAAAGCTGATCAGAAATATACAGGGAGCCTTGATGGTTCTAGAGAAGACAAGAAAAGATGTATTAGTCGAAACAGATGTTCTTCTTTAAGAACCCTTCTTCATAAAATAAATTCTAGCAAGTTTTTTCACTCTAGCACCGTTAACAATTCTCCCGTGAGGCCGAAGTCCTCCTGAAAAATTAGATGGGATATGAAGAAGCTCATGAATCAAGACCTCTACTTTACGCTCGAACTGCAGGCTATCATATTTTTCTGATATGACCTCTATCACGTACAAGGGCTCCAGTCCAAATGCTGACTGGAAAACTCGTGGGAGACCATAAATACGGGCAACGGCAGAGCTCCTCGAACCATGGCTTCTAATAAATCCAACATTATCAAGTCTTATCCAGTTCATCCCCAGTTTGCTAACTATATCACGCGCTAAACTTTCCACGTCACGGGCAGGCTCATACCTTATCCTAGACACAATATTTTCTCGCATAGCCTTGATTTCTCTCCTTTATAAGGATTTGTAACTATCACACTTTCTCGGTAATATTTTCTTCTTTCATAACAACTAAACATTTCTTTAGTTAACCCCACAGCTGACCACTGGAATACATCCCTAAAATTTTCACCTGTCTTAGATAGGTTTGTAATTCCTTGGAGCCGTTTTAGTTTCTTCCCGTCATTAAAAACTTAAGATGGAGGATAAGACTTGCCTGAAGGAGTTAATCCTTTTTACTATGGCCATCGCAGTGTATTTGCTTATAGCCGGGTATTCGTAGAATGATTTTAGAATGATCTTTTCTTCCCTTACTTCAATTTCCACTTCCTCTTGCTGCATTATGTCAGGTGGGAGCTTTTTGCCATCCACTTCAGCATACATAGCAAGTCTCACTTTGTCCCCTAGGGAAACTATTTCTACAGTCATGTACTGATCTAGAGCTAGTACGTCCCATTTCGGGTTTTTTTCTAAGGAAGCTAGCACTCTGTAAAGTTGCTGGAATCCCTCCAGAATGTAAAATTTTATTCCCTCAATTTCAAATGATCTTGTCTCGGATGCCACAATATTCCTCCGCTGAATACTCTTAAAAGAATCTTAAATTTATTTCCTCGTATAGCGAGATATATAAAAGGGGCATTCCTGGATATTTTCGTGCCAATACGTAAACGATACATCGTAAAGCTTGGAGAGGATGGTTGTCTAAAAATACCGAGAACCCTACTTGAAGAGATAGGTGCGGCGCCAGGCTCATATGTAATGGTTACCCGTGAAGGGGCTAGTCTCATCCTGCGCTTCAGGGCTAAAAGGGTTCCCCTTAAACTCGGGAAACAGATCACGACATCTGAGATGGAGAAGTTAATTAAGGACGCCCTTGATGAGTTGGTGGTTGCGAGATGGGAGACGTGAGCAGGATAGTCGTTGACACGGATGTTTTACTTCATGATACATTTGAGGACAGCGAAAAGCATGCCGAGGCCTCGGGAATTCTTGATGAGGCGGATAGGATCTACCTTGCCTCTATCGTCGTCCATGAGTATCTATGGTTGTTGCTGACTAAGTTTAAGATAGACTTGGAGATAGTTCGCGAGAAGCTAGAGGAGTACTTCAGCGACTCAAGGTTTATTTATGTAAGCGAGAATAGCGAGGTATTTCTTAAAGCGTTAGAGTGGATGAAGGAGGATAACGCGGATCCTACTATGATCAATGACTACATTATTCTAGTTTTAGCGCAGAGGATGGGAGCTGTTCTCACAACCTATGATGAAGAGTTAAAGGCGATAGCTAGGAAAAGAGAGGTAAGCGTTTTACCTTAAGCATTCAGATTTTTTCTCATAAATCTCTCGATTCTCTTAAAGGCTTCATCCAGCAATTCAATGGGCGGTAGGAAAACAAGCCTTACGTGATTTCTACCTTTCTCCCCGAATCCAGAGCCATACACTACAAATACCTTTTCCTGAACTAGCAACTCCTTGGCGAATTCTTCGTCGCTCATCCGCAGATCCACACGCGGGAACGCATAAAAGGCCCCGTGTGGGGCTACTGGCATGTGGAAGCCCGGGATCTCATTTAGCCTCTTATAAGTATATAACCTTCTCTCATTAAGTCTCCTTTTCAACTCCTCAAGGTGATGAGGACTTTTCCTTGCAAAACGGGCTAAGGCTACCTGCATCGGGGTAACGGCAGAAAGGCGGGTCATGAGAAAGTTAAGTATCCCTGAGCGGATTTGCATTATTTTCTCTTCGGGTCCTTTGAGATAGATGTAACCCAATCTCCAGCCTGTGGCGAGGAAAGTCTTTGAAAAACCGTTTAGACCAATGATGATGTTATCTGGGCTAGCAACCTTAGCTGCACTTACAAACTCACCATCAAAGACAAGCGCGTCATAGATCTCATCGCTTACAACAGGTATATCGTTCTCCGCAGCTATGTCTAGGATTTCCTTGATTATCCTTGCAGGATAAACTGCGCCAGTCGGGTTGTGAGGATTATTTAAGACTAGGAACTTGGTTCCTTTATCTAAAAGACTTCTAAGCTTGTCAGTATCTGGGATCCATCCTTGATCCTCTAAAGCAGGGTAGAATACTTTTCTTGCATTATAGAAGTCTGCGAAACTTATGTATAACGGGTAGCTTGGATCAGGAATAACTATTTTATCACCCTCGTTAACCAGGGCTGCAAACAGTGCGTTTATTCCCTCTGAGACGCCACTAGTCACTAAAACATTACGAGGCTCTATCTCCACATCGTTCCACGTTTTTTCTTTAAAGGAAATTGCCTCTTGTAGTTCTCTTACGCCCTCTGAAGAAGCATAATAATTGTGTCCCTCCATCATCGCGTGGTAAACCTCCTCAATTAGTTCGCGGGGCGTTCTGAAGTCATACTTAAGCGGATCTCCAACATTCAAGTATATGACCTTCTCGCCTTTTTCTTCAAGACTCCTCGCCAGTGCATTATATTTTCTTATGGGATAATCAAGCCTCTCTATTCTTTTGGATAGCATTTTACTCATGTAAAAATATTCGTGAAAAAAATTTATATATATTATCGTTTTTAAATGGCATAGATGTATAGACAAGTTTATTTCTTTCCGGTTTATAGCTAGCCCACGAGGACTGATACTTGAATGCAGAGGAAAAATTTACTGTTAATTATCGCTTCAGTCGTGGTACTCATAGGAATTCTGAGTGTTTTATACTTGATGAGGGGGTTTACAGTATCCTCCCGGACTATAACAGAAAGTTGCCCAACACCCTCACTCGTATATGTGTATGTCACAGAACAACAGAAAAACGCGGCGGACGCGATCACATCGGCTTTCAAGACTGTATTGAACCAATATGGTATAAACATTATAAACACTCCTGTGTGTACTCTTCCAGCGAGTTCCCTTCCTCAGAAGCTAAGGATCTATCCCGCGCTCCTATATAAAGGGGAAATACAGTCCCTTCAAAAATATACTGTTGGAAAAATCGGAGATTATAATATATTAGCTCCAACCATATCAGCAACTTTCGCATACTACCAGGGTGTCAACACGACCTACGGTGTTACCGCCGAGGCGCTAATAGTAGAGAGCGATGCTCCCTACGCAAAGGTCAACCTCACCGACAAGGATCTTAAAACTTTGTTGTCAGAGGTGGCTGTGGCTAACATTACAAAGGTGACAAGGCTAAAACCTGACGAGGCAGGAGTAAAAGTCCCATATGCTCCAACAATTTTGTTCAAGTCGGATTACAACCTTTCCCAGGGTGTACGCTATATTGTCAGGCTCAAAAACAACATATACACTGTTACGAACGAAACCCAGCGTGCCCTGGCAAGTTATCTAGGTTTAACAATTCTCGAGACAAGAGTACCGCCTGACCCCCTCTTGGACAAAGGCATAAACTTTGGATCTCCCTCCGCTATAACATTATATATTCTTGAAGACTATCATTGCCCGTTCTGCGCGGATTTTATAACAAATCTAGGGGGGTATCTCCAGTCTTTGGTCAGAGAGGGAAAGATTAGAATGGTTTTCGTCGATCTCATAATTCACCCCGAGGTCACAAGCATGCATGCATTTACCCGCTGTGTCTATAACTTAACAGGTGATTCAGAGGTATATTTCAACATCACCAGAGAATTGTACAAGAAGGGTATTTCAACAACTATAAACGACACGAAGCTTATCGCCTTAAAGTATCTACCACAGCAACTAGTCCAAAAAGCACTGGAATGCTCAAGCACGACAGAAAACTTAGTTCTACAGGATTCGCAGCAATTAACAAGCCTAGGCTTTACCGGTACGCCGACCTTAATATTCTGGAATAACACAACCCAGAAAGGACTCATTATAGAAGGATGTTTGCAGCAGCATCCATGTATGACAGAAGAACAACTCAACAACATTTTACAATGGCTCGGGAAATAATCTTAAGGTTTCTTTCTTTAAGCGTGACCAAAGAATAAACTGAGTAGTCTTGAGCAAGATCTAAAAAAAGCATAAATATTGGATTTTTGTCCAGGATTTAGAAATGAAATCAAAGGAGTTAAGCCTTGTAGCCATATTTGTCTCGTTGAGCATAGCTTTGAGGGTTCTGAAAAACCTTGCAACTACTGTACAATTTGTGAACATACCGCTAGCGTTCGCCTTATTAGCCTCTACCCTTTATGGCCCACACGTAGGTTTTCTAGTCGGTTTCCTTTCCTATTTTCTTTCAGATCTGTTAATATTTCCAGGGATTTGGACACTGATAAACTCCATACTAGCTGGTTTTACTGCATTTTTGTATCCACACTTTATTTACGATAGAAAGGATAAGGTTGTTTTCTTCATATCAACTTTCTTGTCTATCTTCTTATTCGATATTTTTTCTTCAGTCGTCCTTTACATCCTATTTGGCGTAAGGCTCCAAGAGGCAATTCTCGTGAGCATAGTTGGCCTTTTTCTGCCTGTCATGGGAGGCTATCTTATAGGTGTCGGGCCTCTCACAGAGTTCGTAACAGCCTTTCTTGTAGTAGCTTTATACGAGGCGCTGAAACGGCGAAAAATATAAAAAATGGCTAAATATCCATGTTTCTTGTGAGCATTAATAAGAGCCAAATACTCTTGCTCGTGTTGTTGATATGGGCCTTAATTGCAACATCAATTGCAAGCTATCTGTATTTAGAGAACCAATCGTTAAGCCGTGAATTAAGCGTTATAGGCAACAAGTATGTCCGAGTAAACATCGGTATTGTTTACGGTAACGGCACGAGGACATGGTATAACGGTACGTTGCTCCCTAGAGGTGCTACGGCTCTTACAGCCCTAGTTACCGTTGCACGGGTTGAGTATAAACTAGGCTCTTGGGGGGCGTACGTAACCAGTGTCAACGGGGTTCAAGAGAACATTATTTCGAAGAGTGAGGGGTACTCGTGGATGTGGTACAGATACGACCCTAATAAGGGAGAGCTCGTACCAGGAGAAGTGGCCTCTGATAAGTATAAATTGGCTGACGGAGATGTTATTGTATGGAGTTATGAGCATTGGAAGTTCTAGAAGCCAGTTACTCGTAATGCTTTTTCTCTATGTTAATCAAGGATATTCGGGAAGGGTTAGCTTAGCTAGGACTCTAGGGTTAGGAGAAGGGAGACTCAGGGGGCTGCTTTCCCAGCTCTCTACAAATGAATGGGTTGTGAAGGGCAGGGCTGGAACGAAGCTTTCAGCGAAGGGTTTACAGGAGCTTGAGTATTATTTACTAAAAAAGGGAGTTACGAGATTATTTCTCGGTGAAGCTGACGAGTTGGGGTCCAAGGTTGCGGTCATAGCGGAAACAATCCTTCCATATACAGCTAAGGTGAAAATTCTAGAGCTACGAGATGAAGCAGTGAGAGGTGGCGCTAAAGGGGCTTTGATTCTAACCTACCATGAGGGTAAACTTCGAGTGCCACCCATAGAGGAAGATTTATGTTTCTACGCGGTCAAGCTGTGTAGAAAGGTACTTGGGAACACGCATCCAAGGGAGGGCTCCATGGTGTTCATAGTGTTCGCCGAGACCCTAGGAGAAGCCCTTTCCGGCTTCGTGAACATCTTGGAGAGTAAACATTATGGGGAGTTAAGCCATCTTTCAATGACATGAATAACGTCTCCAATGGTCTGGACTAATGCATCAGCGCTCTTTGAATCGCCCCTAGCATATTTTAAGACTTGAATAGTCCTGAATCCTGCACTTTTAGCTCCCTCTATATCAGCTATAGGATCATCTCCTACGTGTACGCACTTTGAAGGTTCAGCACCGATAAGGTAAGAAGCCCAGAAAAAAATCTGTGGTGAGGGTTTTTTGAAAGCGAAGGCTTGAGAAGCCACGATCACGTCTATATATTTCATCACACCGGCTTCACGTAGTCTTCTAGAAAGGATTTCATAGCTTCCTACGTTTGAGATGATGCCGATCTTTATTCCCTTACTGCTAAGCGCATCTATTACGTGCAAGGCCTCTGGATCTAGCCGAAAGCCCTCCACATAGGATTCCAGGACTTCGCTGTATAGCTTCTCTACAGCCTCAGGCTTAGGGGTTACTCCAAGCCTCCGGAGGAAAAACATCGCTCTAACAAGGTCCCAGGCTTCAAGGTCCCCGGGCAATATAGCGGTCTCTTTCCAGAGTTCTAAGGCCTCCTTATCGCTGAGTAGGATTTGATAATGCTTTTCGACAAAAGATGCGAGGCGCTTTCCCAATAATTCCTGAAAACCGGTATCGTAGACAAGAGTTCCTCCCATGTCAAAGAAAACTGCTTCAACCGTGCTTTTCATCGATGTAACAGTTAGTCCTGGCTTATTTTCTTTAACGTTTATATCCTTAAGGGATTCTCAGGGACAAAACCTTTATACGTCGTTATATACTTTCAGGAATCAAGGTCAGCGGTTACATGGAGAATGAACACTTAAATCCCTCCAGGCTTGTTTCGAAGGGGAGAATAAAGGCGCTTTTTTCAGAAGAGGGGGATATACTGTATCTCGATATTGATGGGAGTATATATGAGGGAATAGGAGACACAGTCCCAGTGCCGATTTGGAGGTTGAGGCGTCTAAGACTGAAAGACATTCCGAATGAAGTATTCATAGAGCCGGTTGAAAGGATTCAAGAGAATATAGTATATACATTACGCTACTCTCCAACTCTTTTCTTTGATGTAAAAGTCAGTAACAGCGTTGTGCTAATTGAGCTTAACGAGTGGGCTCAAACATGGGAAAGTTATATAGGGTTTTATGCATACATGGAAGCTCTCTCCACGACGCTCGAGGAGGCAGAAGAGGCTGGCTTTGTCCGAGACCTCTACGAGGAATTCTCGGATGACGCTTACACAGTATCTTTTATCATAGATATTCCGGGCGAAATGACTGTTTTGAAAGCGTTAAAGGTTGTGAAGAGGATACTCGCGGAAATAGAAAGGGTTGCTAGGTATCGGGCTGCCGTGCTAGCTTATCGGGAGGCTAGAAAAATAATTAAAAGGAGCAGGGGCTATGGAAGCGAGGATATGTTCCTCATGGATCTTGAAAAAATCTATCGAATCTTTGATGACCAATCCCCTCGGTAACCTTTCTAAAAAATTGGAAAACGTAAAATATAATTACTACAATTCTCCTAGAACCCGTTGAAAAAAATGCTTGATGAAAAGGATGTCGCAATACTCGAGGTCCTTCAGGAGAACGCTAGATTGACAGTAAAGGAGCTTAGCAAGAAGATAGGATCCCCTATCACCACCGCACATGCTAGGCTTAAACGTTTAGAGCGGGAAGGCTACATAAAGGCGTACAGGGCAGTCCTTGAGCCGAAAAAGCTTGGGTTTCCGACGGTTGCGTTTATCTTTGTAAGTTTCGCTAGAAGCCAGGGCATTGATCAGAAAAAAGTTGCCAACGAGATAAGCCGTTTCCCAGAGGTGCAGGAGGTACACATTATTACGGGTGAATGGGATATTCTCGTGAAGGTACGTGTGGGAGGCGTCGACGAATTAGGCGATTTCGTGGTTAACAAGCTACGAAACCTTGAAGGTGTCGAGAAAACTTATACTTCAGTGGTGCTTGAAAGCATTAAGGAAACTACCAAGCTTCCTGTTAGCTTAAAATGGCCGCAAGCTAAGTCTATAGAAGCAAAGGGATCACTGTAAATCCAAGCATTGTTTTTAACTATGAATCTTAAGCCCTAGGTGGTATGACATGAAGAAGGTTTATTTTGCGGCTCCAATGAGGGGTGTAAGGGGAGCTCTAAACGAGTCTAGAGAGCTTGTCAAACTAATGGAGGATAACGGATTAATGGTTTTAACCAAGCATGTCATAGAAGACGTACTTGATACTGATAAGGGTATGTCGCATCGGGAGGTATTTGAAAGAGATATCAGATTGCTAGATGAGGCTGACATTCTTATAGCCGAGGTTTCTTATCCTAGCCTCGGTGTAGGCTTTGAGATAGCTTACGCTCTCCTTAAAGGCAAGACGGTGGTGGCTCTAGTGAAGAAAGACAGGGTTGAAAGCCTTTCCTCCCTCATAAGAGGGATAACGATGAAAAACTTCCATCTTATAGAATATAGCTCTCCAAACGAGGCAATAGAAAAGATTCTAGACAAGACTGCCCGCCAGGGGGGTTAGTTAGTGAAGGCTGCGATAATTCTCTTGAACAATGTATCTAAACCAGACTCTGCAAGGTGGTGGCTAGAGGGTTACTTGAAAGCCATAGGTGTAGAAGTAGCCACATATAGTCTTAACTTTGAAAACCTCGATTCTCTGGGAGGGATTTTCGAAAAAAACGACGCAATTATTGTTGTTGGGGCAGCAGGGGATAAGAGAGCAGCGTCAAAAATCGCTGAAATCCTGAAACTAGGCGTGGAGGTGAACCAGGAAGCCCTCGAGCTTATCCGCAACTATTACTCTGATAAGATGGAGATCCCTAAAGATCTCGAGGATAAGGCTGTAATGCCTGAGTTCAGCTATGTTATTCAGAACGAGCGTGGAGCTGTTCCCGGTTTTGTGGCTTTCAGCCTAACAGATGACAAGTTCATAGCTGCGACGCCTCCTCGGTTTGAAGAAGCGGTTGAGTGCTTCGAGCTGGGCATCCAAGACTTCTTTAGACAGAAAACGGGTAAAAAATACTCCGTCACCTTTGCCCTATATCTAGATGGAAGCATAGAAGCTGCGGAAAAAATAGTGGAAAGGTTACACCAGAAGGAGAAGAATGTCTTCATGCGTTTAGATGCTAGGTTTCTTGGAACAAGAGGTGTCCCCATAGCTTTCACTGTTTTTGCTGAAAGCCCGGAAGAGCTTTCAGATACCATGTCGCGGTTAGAAGAAGAATCTTCGAAATTGGCTAGCGAGTTGGGGCTAAGAATCTTCGAAAAGGAAAAGGATGAAGAGGAGATGTAAAAACTTTCTAAACTTGTTGTCCGAGCATGGCTTACCCACTTGTTAAATTTTTATAATTTTTCTCCATATAGAGGTGGATGATGAGTGAACTCCCCGTCATGAGAGATGAAGAGGTTTCTGGTCGCTGACTTGCGAGTTCTTCAAAAAGCGGATGGTTCGGGTTCTCTTATGAGCTTATCAGTTCGTACACCTTGTCTTCGAGTGCTTGAAAATCTGCTGATCTTCTATCCCGAGGGCGTGGAAGGTTAATATCAACAATTCCTGCTATTTTGGCGGGTCTTGCCGTTAAAACTATCACTCTATCAGCCATCAATATAGCCTCATCGACGCTGTGGGTCACCATAAGGATTGTTCTAACTGAAGTCACCCCCCACAACCAAAGGTCTAAAACTTCGGAGCGAAGAGACTCGGCAGTCAAAGGATCCAAAGCAGAGAAAGGCTCATCCATAAGTAGAAGAACAGGCTCTATGGCCAATGCCCGTGCGAGATTAACCCTTTGTCGCATGCCTCCGCTGAGCTCACGTGGATAGAAGTCTTCGAAGGAAGCTAAACCTACTAGCGATAAATACTTACGTGCTCTCTCTTTAGCCTCCTGCCATGATAAGCCATTCACCCTCAGCGGGAGTGCCACATTTTCGAGGACACTCATCCAAGGTAATAAGGTCGGGAACTGAAAAACAAATCCTATTCTAGCATCCTTTGAGGTAAAAATAATCTCGCCCCCATCTGGCTTCTCGAGCCCTGCTATAATCCTGAGAAGCGTCGTCTTCCCGCAACCAGATGGTCCTAGTATAGCTACGAACTCCTCTCCGATGTCAACGGAAATTCCATCAATCACCTTCAAAGTCTTCGAGTCCTCTGTGAATGACTTCGTGATATTCCTGAGCGAAAGAATAACCTTGCCTCTACTTATTCCACTCACTAATCTTCACCCCCGTACTTGCCCTCTATATATTTGAAAAACCTCGACCATAAAGTCTTGTTGATTAAGACTATTACTGATGAAAGAAGGAGGGCTGAAACTACTAGTCCCTCAGCGTCTCCCTGTATTGCTAGCCTGTTAAGCAGTGCACCAACGCCTCCTATGTCAATGCTGTGATCACCCACCACAACATACTCTGCCACCACGCTGGCGTTCCAAGCACCACCCCAAGCGCTCAAGGCTCCAGTTGCGATTGAAGGAAGAAGGGAGGGCACGAAGACATATCGTATGAAAGGTACTCCACGTATTTTATAAACCGAGGAAAGCTCTTCAAGGTCCTTTCTGATGCTTGAAAGGCCGTATACAATTATGTTGAAATAAAGATACCAAAAAGCTCCCTGCAGAAAGACTATCAGGGATACTATGTAAGCCCCATAACTATAACGAAGTGCGATTGCGGCTAGCAAGGGCCACCAAATAATGGCTGGTATGGAGGCTAAGATTTCGCCAATAATTGATAAGGCCCCACCTAAGAGGACACTTCTATACGAGATAAATGCGACAAGCAACGATAACGAAAGGGATAGTAGAAGGATAAACACGATACGTGAAAGCGTTATCGGTATTTCATAGAGGACAGCTAGCATCTTCGGTAGAAAGTTAGGAAGCCCAATACTTCCCAGGCCCGCTATAATGTTTAGGGCAAAAATCACTAAAGCTACTAAGATTGAGAGCCTTATTAAAAACCCCAATATTTTCTCGAACTTTTTGAGCCTTTTTTCAACGACTAAAGACAACTCACCCAATTCCCCCCATGTGGCTGCAACAATATCATGGATCTTGTCATAAACCGCTGTAAAGCTAGGCAAATTTAAGCCGAGATTCTTGGAGGCAGCCGGGTTCCAAATCAAGAAGTAGGTTAGGGTGATTATCAATAATAACAATGCTACTCCCAGATAAAATCCTAATAGGTTGCCCGAATTGAACTGCTCTATTATAAAGCTTCCGAGGCCTGTCACTCTATACTCGGAACTACCAAGCGATACTACTTCTGCTGATGTTAAGAAGAACCATCCTCCAGCCCATGATACCAGGCTGTTTGCTATAAGAGACCTACGGGAGACAGGTGCATATATAAAGAAGAAGCGGGCAGCGTGCCCAAAATTATAAGCCTTCACTAGGTCATTATATGAAGGGTCGAGGGATTTGACGGAGGAGTAGACCCCGAATATCATGTTCCAGACAAGGCTTGTCCAGATCAAGAATATGGATGCCAGCTCTACACCGATTCTCTCAGGGAAATATGTTACAAATAAGATTAGAGCTGCTGGGAAGAAGCCTAGTATCGGGATCGATTGTAAAATATCCAATATCGGTAAAAGGATGCTCTCCACTGTTTTGTTCTTTGCCATAGCGCTTCCAATGAGCAAAGCTGTAAGGACGGATAGAACATAAGCGGCTAGCATTCTGAAAAGGCTCGCGGTTGCTGCTGCTAAGAGCATTGTGTAGAGAGGCACGCTGTCCACCACTTTAACTTTAAATTCAATGCGTGCAAAAAATTAAAAAATCTAGCTCGGTATAACTATTTAATAGAAGGTGATAGAGGTAAGTGTCCGAGGATCCAAGTAGTAGTAAGCCTCGTAAAATATTGCTTCCCGTTGACGTAACCCCCGACCATGTCCTTGGGCTTGTCGAGGTCTTACACGGTCTGGGGGGTAGTGTAGACTCCATGTATGTAGGAGACGTACTCAGGGAGAATATACACGTCTTGCCAAAAGCGATAGATGTTGCTGAAGCTTTAGGCCTGGTGAAATCTGAGGGTGGAAACTTAACGCTAACCGAGCTGGGGAAAAGGGTGGCCTCAAGTGATCCTAAAAGCCTGAAGTACTTGCTAAGGAATGCACTGAAACGCATCGAACCTCTAAGCGAAATAGTGGATCTCGTCTCAAAAAAGAAGAGGATAAGTGTAGAAGACTTCGAGAAACTACTTGAAAACTACTATCCTGCTAGGGTCGAGGCAGCAATGAAAAATATTCTCATCTGGGGGGCTTTTCTCAACGCTTTTAAGATGGACGAAGATGACGAGGAAATACATTTAATATAGCCTCGTCATGTGGATTTATTTAAGGATGAAGTTTGCTAGGGCCGAAAGATGAGGCTTACGGCGGAGGCTGATTCAAAATAGAGTCGTTTGTCTGCCCCTATCCTTTAATTTAACTTCAGGGAAGGTGTCCCTAACAGGAAGGTATACCTTCTCATAAAAATCCCTCTGTGAGAGCAGTACCTCCTTGTCAAAACTTGACACGTACTCCAAGGCGAGCTTCCACGCCTCTTCGAAAGGCATGACAGATTCAATCCTTCGGACGATTTCTCTTTCAAAGTCTTCAGGTGTTTGTTCTTTTCCTCCAATAGAGAACCATCCGTTTTTGCCGAGAAATGCCTGCTCGTCTCCGACATAAGCTACGCTTCTAACAGTTTCTCTTTCAAGCGACTTGGGTGTCTCTCCTGGTATTTCCCTTGTGGAAGCCACGGGTACTCCTCGCCTCTTTGCCCATGCATAGAATATGGCTCGATTTAGCCCAAAGGATAAAGCTTTTTCACGGTCACCCGTCAATACATAATATCTTGCTGCTTGGAGAAGAGCCATTACCTGGAACCTTCCAAGCCCTTTACTTGTCATAATTATTTATTTCTCTATTGTGTTACCTAATAAATATGCTTGATTTTCACTCATGGTATTGCTGGTAAAGCTCTACTCTTCTGGAACAATCTACTTAGTTCTTGAAGAAGCAGTGGTATAGACTGCCGAGCATCACCACTCGCGTCGAAAAAGAAGAGTTTTCCACGTCCTTTGTAGAAATAGAGAACAGGGGATATTGTACTCAAGTACTCATTGTAACGTTTCGTTATTATTTCCTCTCTATCGTCCTCACGCCTTATGAGATTCTCCCCGCATTTGTCGCATCTACCTTTTCTTAGGGGAGGTTTCCATTGAGAATGATAAATTTCACCGCATCTAGGGCAGTATAACCTACCTGAGAGCCGTTCAACTATAACTTTAAGTGGAGCGTCCAAGAATACAACTGTGTCTAGCGGAAAATGCTCTTCTAGCGTCTCAGCCTGCGAGTACGTACGAGGATAACCGTCTAGAATAAATCCGCCACTACACTCTGAGCTCGAGAGTCGCTGGAAGAGAACCCTGTTGACGAGATGATCTGGAACTAGGAGGCCTTTTGACATGTATTTTGAGACCTCTTTTCCAATATCAGACCCTGAAAATACCTCTCTCCGTAATAGTTCGCCTGTCGAGATATGAGGTATGTTGAAAAAGGCTGAGAGCATGGTTGCATAAGTTCCTTTTCCTACTCCTGGAGGGCCCAAGAGGGAGATCCTGATGGTTATCCCTATTTACATTATTAATTTCAATTATTAAGTATTTCGTTTGGAAAATTGGATAATTAGAGCAGGATTTATATTAATGTATGGAAAAAATACCTATGCATGACAGTTCATCAAAGGAAAACATACTTGATTTTCTAAAGATGCCTCTTCAAACTGATCTTAAAACGTTAATTGAGAGCGGGGAGCACGAAAAAGCTATACTCGTACTCAGGGAATTATTATCTCGGACAAGAGGGGAGCAACAGCTAAGGCTCAAATTCGAATTATTAAGGCTAGAGCTTCTCGAGAAAGAGTTTCCCTATAGTCTAGAGGAGGCTTTCCACCTTGCCTCAGGCGAACTTGTTTCTCTATCAATTCAGGAATTCCAGGATCTTATTGGAAGAGGCTGTGTAGATCACATAATCTCGAATGGTCAGGTGAGGGTTCATAAGAGATTTGTGCCCAACATGTTCTGGCTGTGTCCTGAGCTCGGTAGCAGAAGGAGAAGAGGGGAGAGTGAGTTAGGGGCCATTGAGCGCGAGGCTTTACGTTGGCGGGCAGAGAGGGTTAAGAAGTTTTCAGAGGATACAGACGAGAGATACGTATTGCCCTTAAAATACAAAATTCGATTTTCACTAAAAATTCATGACAGGAGACGCTACCCTGGCATACTCCGTGTTTGGATACCGATACCCCGTGAGGAAGGGATAAATCGCGAAGTTAGAATTTTGCATTCGGATCCAGCATTCAAGCACGTAGCACCTCCTATGCACCCGCAAAGAACCATATACTTTGAGCTAGAGGAGACGCTGGATTCACTTGAAGTCGTCTACGAGTTTACCTCCTACGGGTTTTATGTAAAACTAAATCCAAATGAGGCTAGTATTACTCAGAACTCAGAAATCTTGTCCCGTTATACCGTTGAGAAGCCCCCTCACATTGTTTTCAGCGACCACCTGATTAAACTTACAAAGAGAATCATCGAGGATGAGCCAAACCCTCTTAGAAAAGCTCAAAGGATATGGGATTGGATAACATCTAATGTTCGCTATACCTACGCCTGGGATTATTCGCTTTACGATTCGATAAGCGAGTACGTTGCAAGAAATTTACGCGGTGACTGCGGTATGCAGGCAATACTTTTCATAACGATGGCTCGGATAGCTGGGATACCTGCGCGCTGGCAATCGGGCTGGTATCTAAACCCGGTTCGTCCAGGGATGCACGACTGGGCACAAATCCATATAGAGCCTTACGGGTGGATTTACGTGGATCCGAGCTTCGGGAATAAGAATAAAGGTGATGGTTGGCGAAACTCTTTCTATTTTGGCTCTATTGAGGGGTATAGGCTTGCGGCGAACATTGATATTTCGACTCAGTTCGACCCTCCAAAGGAATACTTTAGATCTGATCCTGTTGACAATCAACGAGGAGAGGTAGAATCTAAAGAGAGGAACATGTATTACGATGAATGGGAGAGCAGTCTTGAGATACTAGAGGTGGAGAGGCTGGAAAAATAGGCTGGCTTCTATACCCTGTCTTTAGGATAGGTTTTGTGTATTAGCCCCCAGATGAGTAGCACTACTAGCCAGAACGACACGGTGAAGGCAGCTGAGGTTGTCATTGAAGAAATAGTATCAGCGGATCTGAATACCGAGCCTATAAGCCATGGGTAAAACGTAGGACCGATGGTCCAGCCTAGGTTATTGAGTATGCTGTAGACGGCGAAAACCGTGCCCCTGTGCTCAGGTATGACGACCTCGCTTATTATCGAGTTGATGTTAGGGTACGCGAATGTAGTAAACATCATGCCGAATAACACGAGCAACGAGGGCGGCAGTAAAGCTGAGAGGTCTGTTATGCCCCTAGGATAGGGATATAGTATCATTGTGATCATTGAGAGATAACCTAGGGCTACCCCAAATAACGGGATTTTTGTTCTCCCACTGATATCCCCCTTCTTCACAATCCTATCGCTAAGAGTTCCACCCAGAATGTGACCAACTGCTATTGAGAATGTTGCCATAGCTATGATTAGAGAGGCGGTTTCTAGGGGTACGCCCCATTTGGTATGGATATAGTCGATCGACCAGACGCTTAGCATGCCCCATGGAATCGTCCAGGGCACTATCATAAGTAACATTAAAAGAACCGTCTTCTTCTTTAAGCTGGGTATTGCTTCCCTGAACCTATAAGCTTTTAATTCTCTTTTTGATTCGGAAAATCCTATAGTGACACCTCTGGAAGAAAGATAGAGAGAGATTGTAGTTAATAACACAATTATTCCCGTTATAGTATAAGCTATTCGCCAGGGTAGCAATACGCCTGCGACTATGATTGCTACAATCATTGCTAGTACGCTGGACACATAATAATACGCGTATCCCTTCCCCCTACTCTCAGGTGGTATCGCGTCCGAGATAAAAGCGTAAATAACTGGGCCTACTCCAACGAAGCCCAAGCCAAATACGAGAAAGTAGACAAGTAGTTGGTCATAGACACGCGAGGTTGGAACGAGTAAAAGGCCTATCGACATGACTAGTCCCAATACAAGTAGAACGGGTCTACGGCCCTTTTTATCAGCTAGAACTCCCCAGAGGAAGGAAAATATAAGACCGATCCCCTGAAGCGCACTTGCTATAAGTCCCCCGTAAAACCTCCAATTTTCTTCCGTGGTTCCGGGAATAAGGCCTTCATCGTGTAGTGTTCGCATGATAGGGTTCAACATGTAATAACCCATGGAATAGGAGAGCACAAGAAGGAATAAGGAGGCAAGTATTGTACCGATTCGTGGCCTGGCAGACACTATAACCACCTCTCAAAAAAGCCTATAATTCTTTTCTCGTACTCCTCAGGGTAGTCAATAATCGAGGAAACGTGTGCTGAGGAGGTCAGCCACAGTTCCACCTTTTCATTTGACCTGCGGGCAAGATCATAGAATTTCTTTATCTCGTCGGGTGACACGAGGTCGTCTCGAGCACCAGCAACGATGAGTAGTGGAATCTTTATCTTTTCCGCGAAGTTGTACATTACCAGGTTCTCGGGTCTTATTCCTGCGCGTCTAGCGGTAAACCACACTATTAGAGGGTAGGAAATTCTCAATAACATACCCATAACTCCCTTAACACGTCTTACCCAGCGCATTCCTGAATTCCTGATATCTATATATGGGCTGTCGGCGACTGAAGCTTTGACGCGCGGGTCGAGAGAAGACACGATTAGAGTTATCGCTCCACCCATCGAGAAACCCATCAATCCCAGTCGTGACGCAAGATTTCTCTCCTCAAGCCAATCAATTATTTGCATAACATCCTCGCTTTCCCTGTATCCCAGCGTCGTATACTCGCCAGTGCTGGCACCGTGTGCACGCATATCGAATACAGCTACATTATACCCATTACGGGCCAGAATGGAGAGGGCTTGCTTCATGTAGCCCTCGTCCCAACGGCTCGAAGTATAACCATGGATCAATACCACTGTCTTGTCTTTATTACCTTTGACAAGCCATCCTCGTAGTATAATGCCGTCCTTTGTTCGGATCTCTATATTCTCGTATTGATGTCCTAGATCCTTAGGTGTCCATTCTCCTTTTCTTCTAGGAGGTTTAATCATTTTTCCTGATGCTAGGTATGCTATACCTATTATAGTTCCGAGAGCTAGAATGAAAAAGATTGTTATAAGTATAGATAATTCTGTTATCACAAAAGTTTATTTTTGTATTTTTCAATATATATTTTATCACGACTAATTCCAAAGCAATATATTTAGGGTTCGTTTCTGAACATATGTGGAAATAAAGCTTGATGAGAATGATCTTAAAATATTGGACATTCTCTCGAGAGAACCTCGGGCGTCCATATCTAAGATATCTAAAGAAACAGGACTTAGTCGTCCCACAGTACACTCAAGAATAGAAAAGATTTTGAAAAGCGGCGTATTGAAAGGCTTACACTTTGAGCTGGACGAAGCCGAGCTTGGAGGAAAAGTATTTCTTGTCTCTTTGTCGAGCGAGAAACCTCAGGAAACCGTTGAAGAGTTGGTGAAACTTCCAGAGGTAGATGAAATTTTTATCACTAGTGGTCTCCCGAACATTCACGTAATATTATATGTTTTTGATCTCGAGTCTCTTTCTCGTTTCCTAGAATACGTTTCGAAAACCGATTCTCAAGCTAAAATAAGTTTAGTGTTTACTAGATGCAAACTAGACAGAACGACTGAAAAGCTGGTAGCGGCTAAAAAAGCTATTCTTCATTGTGAGACGTGTGGTGTATCTATCTCAGGTACTCCATATATTTATGTATACAAGAACAGGAAGCACTACTTCTGTTGTCCTGTCTGCAGGAACCAATTTGTGGATAAAGTTGTAAAGTCGGTGCAGGCCCCAAAGAGTTAGTAGAGAAACGATTATTTACCCCCCAGCGTTACATGAGTGCGATGAACTACAAGATAGATGAGAAATCGCTGAGTTTTCTGAAGGAAGCAACTGAGGCTATAGGTCCCTCAGGATTCGAAGAAGAAGTCTTAACCATATTCAAAAAACACTATTCAGTATTCGCTGACGATGTGAGAAGGGATAACCTTGGCTCCCTTGTCCTCGTAAAGAAAGGTACAAGTGAAAGGCCCCGAGTCCTCGTTGCCGGACACGTTGACGAGGTAGGATTTCTCGTAACCTCTATTACAAATGAAGGCTTTGTAACTTTTACAACTCTCGGAGGCTGGTTCGAGCAGGTTCTACTTGCACAACGCGTTGTAATCAAGACAAGAAAGGGAGAAGTAGTTGGAGTTATTACAAGCAAACCCCCACACCTCTTAACGCCAGAGGAGAGACAAAAGGTCATACAGTTTTCACAGATGTACATAGACGTAGGGGCTACAAGTAAAGAAGAGGCTGAGAGTCTGGGAATTCGGGTGGGAGATCCCGTCGTTCCATGGTCGCCCTTCATGAAAACAAGTCTCCCAGACAGGATCATGGCTAAAGCTCTTGATGACAGGATCGGAGCTTTCATTGCTATGGAGACTTTAAGGGTTCTACGTGAACAGAACATAGAGCATCCCAACACCTACTATGCTGCCGCCACGGTTCAGGAAGAGGTGGGTCTAAGGGGTGCTGAGACGGTAGGGTGGATTGTAGACCATGACATAGCGATTGTGACTGAAGTCGACATAGCGGGGGATGTTCCTGGAATAAAGCCCAACGAGGCGCAAGCAAAAATGGGGAAAGGTCCTACAATAGTTACCTTTGACAGGTCAATGATTCCCAATCAAAAGCTGAAGGAGTTTGTCATCCAGGTCGCAGAGGAATCCAAGATACCCTTCCAATTGTCAGCCGTATCGGGAGGAACTGATGCTGGGAGACTCCACCTTTATAGGGGTGGCAGGCCTAGCATAGTGATAGGTGTTCCAACGCGACATATTCACAGCCATGTAAGTATAGCGAGTCTCGCAGACGTCGAAAACGCAGTTAAGCTTGTCGTGGAGCTACTCAAGAGGCTGGATGAAAAAACCGTTAACAGCTTTAAACACATTTAGAGG
>NZ_JBMFLX010000001.1:93804-108713 GCF_049970975.1 Infirmifilum sp.
TTAGTTTGCCAAAGGAACGCAACGTTACACCTCTTCACGCTTTTATAGCTTCGTCGCTAGCCTCTTTTCGCGAGGAAGGGGTTCTCAACTATGCAATCGTTACAAGAGCTATGGAAAATGTCGGGAAAAAACTACTCAATATCTATTCTTTTTCAAATAATCCAAAAGAGGCTATATTAGAGGCTAATGAGCTTTTACACTTTGCTGAGCAACTCAGTTTGGAGGAAGATACTCTTCATTTATATGTGAAGGTGACAACTAGTAGCTGTAATATATGTCCTAAGGCAGTAGGTGGCCTGGAACACCCAGGACGATTATGTCCTCTCGTAGGATTCTTCTCGGGTATAACTGGTCTTAAACCTGATTTAGAAAATACTGGGAGAGAAGGGGGGTTCTGCAAGATAGTATTGTCTAAGATGTAGACAGTATCTTGTATTTTTTTCAGAAATGTGCCTGAAAGCCTTAAAAACCTTAAAGCTTTGACAGGATTCGTGCTTGATGCTGATAGTATAGCCGTACTTGGTGCTGGAAAGATAGGAAGTATAATAATAAGGGCTCTTTCAGAAAAACTAGACGGGGTCAAAGTTATAGCTACTGGTCGTAGCTATGAGACCCTTCAGAATGCTGCAAAGCTTGGAGCCATAGCTATACGTGAGAACCGCAAAGCCGTACTTGAATCGGATCTCATCATTATTAGTGTGAAGCCATTCCACTTTCCTCAACTTTTAAAAGAAACAGGGTTCGATGTGTGGGTTGACAAAACAGTTGTTTCGGTAATGGCTGGAGTCACTCTATCAACATTACAAAAAGCGCTTGAGGGCGCTGAAGTCTACAGGGCCATGCCCAACCTGAATGCCTATGTCGGGAGATCAGCGACCGCAATAGCAGAAAATGGTTCTGGATACAGGAAAAACACCGTGGATGCTTTATTCAAAACCCTGGGTACAACATACTGGGTTCCCGAGGAGTATCTCGACGTTTGGACAGGACTAGCCGGCAGTGGACCCGCCTTTATAGCGGAAATAATAGATGCTCTTGCGATGGGCGCCGTAGCCTCTGGGTTAAACCGTGAACTAGCATACAAGGCTGTGCTAGATGTGCTAGAGGGGACTGCTCTTTTATTAAGGGCACGCAGTAACATTCATCCTGCCCAGTTGCGTGATGAGGTGGCAACTCCATCTGGAACAACTATACGTGGGTTGACAGTTTTGGAGTCGAGGGGGGTAAAGGCTGCGCTGATGGAGCTGGTCGAGCAGGCTTCTAGGCGTTCAAGGGAAATTGGAACAGAGGTTAATGAGAGGGTAGTTAAGGAGCTTACCTTTATGCTTCAACAGGTAGAAAAGAATAAATGAACCTTCTCGTAGAAAATCTCCATGCAAGAGGCGAAAAAATACAATACTTTCATTTATGGGATAATAATCATATTACTTGTAACACCGTTCCTAGCCTACTTTACAGGATCATGGACAAAATATTGGGAGTTAGTAACAACACTGGGAGATGAACAAGGATATGTAGCTTTGGCGACTATAGTCTTTATAGTTTTCTCACCCGAACTAGGCTTCATCATGCTATTATCGTTACTATCATCCGCCTGGGTAAACATAATATTAAAGGACACTCTTCGACTACCTCGCCCTCCCTCCGATCAATGGAAGATCGAGGTTAAAGGGTACGGTTTCCCAAGCGGTCACGCTCAAACCTCAACAGCATTCTGGTCTGCCGCTTATATTTATCTGAGGAAAAAAGCTATAGCCCTGCTCGGCATCTCCCTTATAGCCCTAGTCTCCTATTCGCGGCTTGCACTAGGAGTGCACTACCCTCGCGATATAATAGGAGGAATTTTCCTCGGCCTACTCGTCTCGCTACTTACATACTTCTTCTCGCTGAGACTACTGAAGCTAGAAAAGAAGAGAGCTTCTTTAACCCTACTAGCATACAGCATCTTTGTATCTCTACTATACCTTGTAGACCACGATCCCACTCTAATCAAACTTGCAGGCGTATTGGCTGGTAGTTCCCTTTACCCTCTCCTCCGAGAAAAAATACAGCCTTCTCCTTCACTGTCCCGTCGCGTTCTTCTAGCTGCAATAGTCTTAGCGCTAGTTTTAATCCTTACACGCATCTCAGGTTCTCTTCCTCTGATATCACAATTTGCTATTTATGCCGTAATCTCAGTTATTATAGTTGTATCACCAATAATTAGATATGTATCTAAATTATTTTGAATATTTTTCATTGATTCCAGGTAGTATAATATAATATGTTTAGAAAAAAAGATAAAATCCCCTATTAAAAAGTAATAACGGGAAATATTAATGTCTCTAGTGGGCCATCTAATCAACCACCGTAATAAGCCCACGGAACCAGGTGGAGAGTTCTCGCCCCTAGCCATAGCTATCAGACAAGCACTGCTTAGCTATTCAGAAGAACTACTTAAGGAATTTTCAGGGCTCCACTCGGTCAGGCTTACCGAGAAGCTTGAGGAGCTTCTTAGGAGGCATGATATAAATGTAGAGGTAACGTTACACCCCTTAAGCCTAAAACCCTTCCTTCTAATAAAAACGAACCCATTCACACTGCTCCTCTATACTCGTTCTAGGACATACGAGGTCTGGCCCCTCTTCAGGGAGGTTTCAGGGACTGCTTGAGAAGCTATCATATAACGCGGGCAAACATCCCCCAGTCTGGAGAGAACTCTCCTAAACCCGCAGCTTCACCTGCTTTTCTCGTCCCGTTTTCAATACTCGCTCCACCGTAAAAGGCTTGCTGGGAAGTGAGAAGGTCGCAGTCCAGGTCATAGTAAAATATATTCCGTAGGGCTTGTGCAAGGTGTACGTGAGCTGTTATGCCCAGTCTTGTTTCACCATAGCATCCGATCATATTCTTGATGCCTGCAGACTCACTAATGTAAGCGACTCTCAACGCTCCAGTCAATCCTCTGGTCTTCATTAGTTTTATATTGATAATGTCTGCAGCCTCGAATTCTACAGCCTTTAAGACGTCGCCCGGCGTCTTAACACTCTCATCCAAGGCTATGGGGATTGAGCTTTCACGCCTGATTTTTCTCAATCCTTCGAAATCATCCCATCTTGTAGGCTGTTCTACAAGCTCAACATCATATGATGAGATCCTGTCGATAACCCATATTGCATCCTCGACACTCCATCCTTGATTTGCATCGACTCTGATCTTTACACCCTCGCCCACAGCGTCACGCACCATTCTCACGCGTTCAACGTCCTTCACGGGATCTAAACCGAGTTTCAGTTTAATTATTCGGAAGCCTTTTTCCACATATCTTAGCGCTCTTTTCGCCTGTTCTTCGGGCTCCAGCAAGCCAATAGAAATATCTGTCTCTATGAACTCACGGTACCCTCCTAGCAGGCGCCAGATTGGTCTACTCTGGTATTTTCCATAGAGGTCTACAAGCGCCATGTTTAACGCTGCACGTAAAGAAGCGGGTGTGTCTAAGGTCCATGTGTACTCGTGGATTTGTTCAAGGCTTCTGTAGTCCACGTCTAATGACTTAATCCTCTTAACTGCCTCCACAACATCATCTAGCGTTTCCCCCAATACGTTCTTTGAAGGGCACGCCTCTCCCCAACCAACTAGACCATCCTGGGTAGAGAGTCGAATAACCAGTGTTCGGCTCTTATCGGCAACTCCGGTAGAGATGCGGAAAGGCTCTACAAGAGGGAGTTCGACAAGCCAGGCTTCGAGCTTTAAATCCATAAAGATAGTGGTTTCCCGTTATGGAATATACTTTTCGTTTTCGCTAATGGGTTGATGTTGATCATACATTGAAAATACTAGAGTAGATCTACCTATATGTAAAGTCAGCCCTAAATCATATCCTATCCCTTACCTGAGTTGTGTATACTGGTCTGCTAAACCTTGATGCTCTCAGCGAGTTAGAGAAACTACCTAAAAGATACAAAGATTATGCTTTTGCCTCTCTAGCCTTGGCTGCAGCCCGATTGGGTCTTGATTACAATAGCTTCCTCGCTGAGGTCGAAAACTTGTACTTAAAGTTATACGTCGAGGCAGAACTGCCCCTTTATGATCCCGAGTATTACGAGAAAGCGCTCAGAGAAGTGGTCTCAAATGTGACTTGGCTAAAGTATCTTGAAAGAGTATATGTCTTGGGAAGACTATCTGAAACCGCTTTCCAGCTCGATAAGGGGGATTACAAATATTTACTCGAGATGGCCTCGAATTATCTGCCCCCTCTCGGATACTCCGGTAGAGCTAGATTTTCGCTTGCTTTAGCTAGATGCGGTGAGCTTTCAAGAGCCAAGGAATTAGTAAGTGCATATAGTGTTTCACGCAGGGTTTCTTTTCTAGTCGAAGCTACTCTCTCAAGGCCTCAAGATTTTCAGCTTTTATCTGAAACTATGCAGCTCATTAGAAAGATAAGAAGCGGGAGACGGAGGATGGTGTTGTTATCACGCCTAGCGAAGCATCCCCTCTACTTTCAATTAAGAGCGCCGAAGCCACAGGAACTAGCACTTAAGCTCCCTTTGGGAGAAACTCTAAGGGACATGTATGTATCTCTTCTAGTGGCTAGAAACTTGGGTGAAATCGGCTTAGCCAAGGAATTTAGGGATAGATTCGAGCTCATTCTCAAACAAGTACCCTCGACAGACCTCTTGCCGGTTGAGGCTTCTGAGCTCTTAGTAGAAGTGGCTTATCATGCTCGCGGTATAGAAGGTTCAGTCAAACTAGCTTCTCAGTCAAAGTTTTATCCTCTATTAGTAGCACACCTTGCTGAGTACATTACGAAGTTGTCATTGGAACAAAGTATATTAAAAGAGGGGCAAGCAACAAATAACTTGAATAATTGAAGAATATCAAAGCGGTTTATTCTACAAAACTCTTATTAATTAAAAGAACAG
This sequence comes from Infirmifilum sp., assembly GCF_049970975.1. NCBI lineage: Archaea > Thermoproteati > Thermoproteota > Thermoprotei > Thermofilales > Thermofilaceae > Infirmifilum > Infirmifilum sp. The sequence continues at coordinate 98,703 of NZ_JBMFLX010000001.1, forward strand.
GATATATTGAAAACTCATGTATATCACGATAAGATTTGAAGATGGTTACGAGATACCTGCAGTCGTCCTTGATTCCCGCTTTTATGAAGCTCTCAAAGGTGCAGTTCCAATAAAGTCTAAGACTCTCACCTGGAAGGAAGAAGTGTATTTCGAGACGGGAATAGAGTTTCATGGAGAGGAGTTTTCAAGAGTTGCAAGCGGTTCCCTAGCCTACTGGCCTCCCGGAAAGTCACTCTGCCTTTTCGCCTGGGCTAACCAGCCATATGGACCTGTAAATATTGTTGGATGGTTTTTGGGACCTAAACACTATGTTTTCGAGATAGATGAAGATGAAGAAGTTGAGGTGGAGGTCTTTAAACCTGACCTTTATTCCCGGGAAGCTGTTAGTCTAACGGAGCACCTTGTCAGTAATGGTTTCTACGCGGCTCCGAGAAAATGGGCGGGAACAGAGAGCATCGCTGGAGCATACGCTAAACACAACTTTCGTGTCGGCTTTGAAGTCTTTATCGAAGACTTCGGTTACATCGTGGAGTCGGATCCCATATATGAGAGAGATTTCACGGCAATCGATGAGGCCGTCCAGTTAAGGATGAAGAGAGTTGTAAAGAGTAGGGTTGACACCAACGAAGATGGTTACGTGATCTTGTCTGAGTTCGTCTCTAAAGGACAAAGCCTGGTTGAGGCAGTTTCACAGATTACAAAGGACTATCTGAAGGTAGTAGATATATTGTCCCTAGTGGGGTGAGTGTCATTAAGATTGTACTCTGGGCACTAGACTTCACACCCAACAACCATGTACAAGAAACTCTTTCGAAGCAAGTAGGGGACGAAGTTGTGTTTGTTGGGGTTGGGGCTTTAACTACAGCAGAAGAAATAATTTCAGCGATGACCGACCTAAAAGCTGAGGAAGTAGTCACAGCAATCGAGGATCCATGTGAAATGCACAAACTTCTAGATAGAGGCGTCCAGCCCCTTGTGGCCATAATAGAGGAGGTGTGTAGAGCAGAGATTAGGGAAGAATGTAAAGGCTACAATCCAAATACAGATGTATTAGTTGAGAGGGAAGAGGGCGTGGTTGCTCTCAGAATACGTGAATTCGCAAGGGTTATCGATATAATGTTTCAGCTTGTAGATCCGCAGGAAAAACACGTTCACGAGCACGAGGAAGATTAAGCTTCGTGGGATTTTACAAAAATGGAGAAAATAATTTAGTGGTTAAGAAAACTATTAATCTTGAGTCTTAAACATGAGTTTTAGAGCTGACACAAAAGAGCAGGAGACACGGGAAGATGAACTTATTGAAGCTGTTCTCAGAGTTCTGAGGCTTGACAGAAGATTCACAAAAATAGAAGAGAAAAACGTTAAAAAGATACTTAGAAAGCTCGATAAAAGCGATTTAACTTATATGGCAAATGTATTCGACTCTTTATATGAAGTCTTGCGAGAAAAATGCGTAGATTTTGAGGGCTAAGACATTAAACAACTTTGATTTCTTTGCGTCCCTCCCAAAGTCCGTGAAGGTTACAGTACTCTATTGCATGAATAACTCCACTTTTCTTTAGCACCAATTTCAATTGAACTTCAGGCTCTGCAAGCTCTGGCTCGAAGTGGACACGCGCTAACAGGACAGGGTTAAATGCCCTCCCATCTTCCTGGAAGTATACTTCAATCCATCGGATAGAGTGTTGAATAGTGTTTGGATGGGGACCAACACTTATCTTTACGTGAAAAGGCTCTCCGGACTTCACCTGGTCGGGAGCCTCGATTTTCGGCGTATGAGTCTCAACCTTTGAGATAGCCTCACCACTAGCGCTTTCAGGAGTATATACTAGGTCTCCGAATTTTTTAGGCATAGTCTTCCAAATAATAAGTTCTCTTCCTTTCATAAAAATTTTACTTGTCGAAAGCAAAGTTTACTAATAGTGAATGGTTAATCGAAAAAAGGGATGAATGTGTCTAAGCTTAAAAAAGGAGTCTTACTTGCTGCGGGACTGGGAACCAGGCTTGTACCTTATAGTAAGGAGATGCCGAAAGAAATGTTGCCGATTTTTGAAGGGTTAAAAGGGAGGGTATTTCTCAAGCCTATTATCCAGAAAATTTACGAACAACTTTATGATGCAGGGGTACGAGAGTTTTGTTTTATAGTAGGGAGGGGGAAGCGGGCTATAGAGGATCACTTCACTCCTGACTGGGCTTTTGTCGAATACTTAGAGAGAAACGGTAAAGAGGAATACTCTTCTCTTCTAAGGGAATTCTACAGTAAGGTCGAATCCTCATATATTGCCTGGGTCAATCAGCCTGTCCCCCGAGGTACAGCGCATGCAGTCTACATGGCTAAGACATTTGTAGGCGATGATTTTTTCTTTGCCGCGGCTGCTGACAACGTCTTCATCGGGGAGAATGTTCCACAAAAATTGGCGGAGCTTCACGAGAAAAGATCCACTCCCATTCTTGCCGTCAAGAGAGTAAACGACCCTAGGAAATACGGAATTATTATTGGAAGGGAGATCGAGGATAGAATATACGAAGTCGAGGGGATAGTTGAAAAGCCCAAAACACCTATTTCTAACCTTGCCAACACGAGCCTGTACGTTTTTCCTCCAGAGATCTTCAAGGCCATAGAGGAGACAAAGCCTAGTGTGAGAGGTGAAATAGAGATAACGGACTCAATACAAATCTTGCTAAGTAGAGAAATAAAGTTTCTGGCATATGAGTCACAAGCCGACTGGGTGGATACGGGAACCTGGGAGACATTCTTCCGGGCAATAGCTTTATCGTTAAAGCACAGCGGAGGACATAACATTGTGTTTGATGTCCTAGAGGCTCTCAGGGAAAAATAACGATAAATATTTTTAAAAAGAAAAATAAAACTTGCCAGGTAGAATTTATGCCGGAAACCTCAAAGCACATACTTTCGAAGATTCTCCTTGTAGTCGAGGCATTCTTCGGTGGCTTCTATGTATCAATAACAAGGGGGCTCTTCGTCCCTATGATGGTCTACAGTGGCTATAATCTCGACATGGTGTCGATGGCTCTTCTCCCAACGGGTCTGGGAGGTCTACTTCTGGCTCACACATTATACAAAAGACCAGAGGCTGCCACCTCGCGCTTCCGTATAATGCTTCTTTCAACACATTTCTTTGAGAGGGTGTTATGGCTCCTACCGCCTTTTTTTCTATATAACCCATATCTTTTATCCTTGAATTATCTCGCTGGAAACCTTGTAGCGGTAATGGTGGGTTTACTAATAGGTGTACTAATCTACAGTATATTTTCGATAGATGATGTCATCGAGGTTTCCGTCCATAGATCCGCTGCCGGAGCCGCAGCAAGCATTCTAGGCTCATCATTCATGACATATCTTTCCGCGGTGCAAAAGGCTCCCGGAATATATTATGTGTTATATATAACAGCTTTCCTAGCGGGGCTTGTGAGCACGGGGTCCCTGTTGCTTTTACCAAACGTTCCGGGGAAGATTAAGGAAGAAAGGGTTGAGAAAACACTCGAGGAAGAAGCAAAAATCAAGGGAAGTGTCGTTTTCCTCGTATTAACTTTATTCATGGCTGGAGGCAACCTGGTAGGCATGGCTTGGAGTCCTCTTCTGCGTCAGCTTGGAGCCCCGCTCTATATTCCACTAGCATTAACATTTGCCGGAAACATAGGTGGTCTCATAGGAGCCTACCTCTGGAGGTCCTATAGGGCCTACCTCGTCGCGATAGCTTTGAATTCGTTACTCACCGGACTTATACCTTACATATGGTTCCCACCTATACATGTTGGGATGTCATTCTTAACATCCCTTACATTTATGGGGGCTAACCTCCTCGGAATGCAGGTTTTCGCCGAGATAAACAACAAACTCGGTAGGGTAAGGGCTGCAGCATTTTTGACTGGCGCAAATTATGCAGGACTGCTTCTGGCATCTTCAACCTTAGCGTTGGGGATTTTTACACCATTTGTTAGCATGTTGCTAGCCGCACTCCTCAAGATGATCGGTGTGATAATGGCCATGCTGGTAATACCTGAAACAGCCGTTGTTCCTGAGAGGAGAGCCTACGAGTACAGTCGACTAATCTATTCAACGAGTACGATGGGTTACACCTTCACTGTTCAGGCTTCTAAAGAATTTCTAAAATTTGCCGTGGAAACTTTAGCGCTGGCATTATTACTAACTTTATTATATGTCATGTATAGACTAAGTTGGATGATAGCGGGGATCTAGAATGCCTCCCGATATAGACATACTTCAACAACTTACCCTAATTCTCAATGAACTGGCATCATCTATTCCTAAGATTTTCTTAGTAGCTATAATCCTTGTAGCTGCCTTTATAATAATGAAGATCGTAAATGGCGTAATACGTTGGCTAATCAAAATTGGAAGATTTGAGGAAATATTAAGGGAGATGGTTCCCGGAGGTACTCGTTTGCCTCTAACAACCCTTTCAATAGTTTTAGCTGATGTTGCGATACTTATAGCGGCTTCTGCACTTATTCTTCGGGTGTATGTGCCTGTATGGGAGCCTTTCTACCGGGAAAGCATAAGCTACATAACCAGGGCGGGTAGTGTTGTAGTGCTTGCTTTAATTGCTTTCGTGATGGTTGATGCTCTCGTCAAGTCCATGGGGCTTGAGAGAAAAACAGAGAGGTTTTTCGTCATGATCTCAGCGCTCATTCTAGTAATACTCTTTGTGGATCTGGCAGCCCTAAGCTCCGAGGTGAAGGTAGCCCTTACAGCTGGTCTTGCTCTCGGGGTCGGCTTCTTGATAGGAATATTTGCCCTCTGGGCCTTCTTCGGCGATTATATAGAGGAGCTTTTAAGAGCTTTAAAAAGATTTAATGAAGGGAAAGAAGGAGAAGGGTCTAGCAAAGAAGGAGCCACTCCGTGATAGTGTGGGAACATGTCTTTAAGTTTTCTCTTGGTATTCTTGTTAACTTTGCCAATTTATGCAGTCCTGCTCTATTACCTTATGATCATAGCCTTTGCTTCGCGCTCAAAAGATAAGAGTGTAGTCAAAGAGGATGCACGAGATTTTTCTATCGAGGTAGTTGTACCAGTCCGAGGAGAACCGCTCGAAATAGTGAAAAACACTCTTCTACGTAACAAGGAGGCCTACGAGTCAACACCATGCGTGAAAAAAGTGGTTATCTTATCTGACGACGATGTTCAATACTTTGAGACACTTAAGCGTGAGCTTGAAGGATTCAGCAAAGTAGAGGTTTTGAGGCGTTCCCAGCCTAAGGGAGGCAGGACAGGTGCGCTAGACCATTACTTCTCATACTCGACCTCCGACTATATTCTAGTACTAGACGTCGATGGAACTATAGACAAAGAATCCCTAAATTCTCTATGTATGCTTAGTGGCTCAGAGGCAGCTTATGTACTTCCCTGGAAGGGCTACTCACTCGACAAAACCAGGGTAGCCGAAACGATGGCCTTCTTCACAGATCTCGGATCCCTAATACTTTACAGACTCAGGTCTAAGGCTGGCTTTTTCGTTTTCCCACTGGGTTCGGGAACACTGTACAATCGCGATGCCATAATTCGGCTTGGAGGATGGGGCAACAATATTGTTCAAGATGACATTCTGATGGGAGTCAAGCTAGCGTCAAACGGATTTAGTACAAGGCTTCTTGAGAATTCAGAGATACAAGTACTGGTGCCTTCAAAGCTTTATTCCCTGAGAAAACAACAGGCCAGGTGGGCTTTCGGGACCAGTGAAGTTCTTTCAAGGAACTTTAAAAGGATATTAGACTCGCCACTACCTCTGTATAAAAGAATGGAAATGTTTGCTTACCTGCTCCAGCCTCTTGAAACGCTTCTACCTTTCCTTGTTCTAGTGTTGGCACCTATTGTGGCTCTCCTGGAGCGTCCCAGTACACCTTTCAGCTATCAGTTTATGAATGTTATAGGTATTTTTCTACCAGCAGCTATCCTAGGACTATTGCAAGGCTTTCTCCTCTACGAGCTGGAAAAAAACCGTCTTAAAGGACTATTCAAATACTATATTATAAACCTGGGAAGGTTTTCTGCGATACTTGCAGTTCTGTCACCTTATCTCTCGTTCTACGCGCTTAAAGGATTGTTGAGGGGGAAGATAAAGTGGGAGGTGACGCTAAAAGGGCAAAAGGAGAAGATTAGTCCGAAGGAGAAGAGTCCCCTATGGATTGCTGCATGGTCTGGTCTTGGAATCGCATCATCCATGATGACAGGTAATCTCTACACGCTGTTCGTGTCACTACTCTTCATGCTTGCCTCGCTCTACTGTCTCCTCAGACTAGAACTTTAAGTTAAAAAGAACCCTAATGTAATATGGTCATGGAAGAACAATGTATTCAGGTGGAGGCCACATTGCAAGGTAAATTAAACTGGGTACACTCATAGGGGTTCTAGTGCCAGATCCTCCAAAAAGAAGACCTAGGAGCCCTGTTGGCTGAGGTTTCAGCTCATAAACAGGTGCAGTCAGAGGTAGTCCGGCAAGCTCCTTTGTCTTGTTTATGGCTTCGTCGAGCGTCATTATACCGTCTATCAATCCTTCTTTTAAGGCTTCCTCGGGCGGGTAGGGTCTACCACTAAACACGTTCTCTCCCACATTCTTCCGGTGCTCGAGGACGATGTTCTTGAATAAGGCAAAGTATTCTTGAATGATTTCTTGCATTACCTGCATCTCTTCTGATGTCATGTTCCTATAGGGAGAGCCTATGTCTTTCAAAGCACCAGACTTAAAAGTATAGACTCTTATGCCAAGTTTCCCAAGCAAGCCTTCAACGTTGATAGTGGACGCGTATACGCCTATCGAGCCTACGAGAGCCGAGGGGCTTGCGTAGATTTTTGTTGAAGGGCTGGCAGCCATGTAGGCGCCACTAGCCATGCTTCCTCTAGCGTAAGAAACTACCACTTTTTCACGTGCGAGCTTCTTTACAGCTACGTATAAATCATAGGAAGCGGAGACCGTCCCCCCAGGGCTGTCGTAAACAATTATGACAGCTTTAATTGAAGGATCTTCTCTGGCTTGCTCTAAAAGCTTGATATACTGGTCTATACCAGTTGACACCCCTAGAAGCGATTGGCTTGAATAGTCTAAAGCTCCTCTAATCTCGATCATCGCTACTTGAGGTATGAATTTTGGTCTAGTACTGCCTGGGGAAAAAACTGCTAAGACTAATCCTACGAGGATGATTCCTACGATGAAAAATAATGGCAGCTTTTGTTTGACTGATGATTTAGCTTGTGGGGTTAACATATTAGTTAATATATAGCACGAGGAATTATTTTTAACGCTATGGTGAAGCACTACGAAGTTATAGTTTTTGGTACAGGTTCGGCAATGAATATTGTTTCTGAGCTAATAAATCAGGGTTACGAGGGAAGGTTTGCCATCATTGAGAACAACATTGTTGGTGGTATTTGTCTGACAAGGGGCTGCATACCATCTAAAATGCTCCTGGAAGTCGCTAGGAACATAAAGAGGATACGAGACGCATCAAAGTTCGGTATTAAGGTTTCCTATGAGCCCCCCGACTTCGCCTATACAATGGAACGTGTTTGGCAGAAGATATATCGGGAAAGTAAGGAGATAGAGCACTCCTTAAAGCATCATCCTCAGATCGACCTTTATCTAACTGACGGGGTTTTCGTAGGAGATTACACGGTTGATGTGGGAGGTCGTGAAATTGAGGGTGAAAAAATACTTCTATCAACTGGGTCTAAGCCTAAAATACCGCGGATCCCCGGTATAGAGGAGATTGACTATTACACAAATGACAACTTCTTTAAGGATTTGAGGAAACTTCCCAAGAATACTGTTGTAGTAGGAGGAGGGTATGTAGGACTGGAACTAGGCTTCTTCCTTGCGATGATGGGTAGCAGTGTCACTGTTCTCGAAATGCTGCCTAGCATCTTGCCAGGAGAGGAGCCGGAAATCTCTAGCTTAATGAAGAAGGAATTATCGAACTACATGGATATACGTACTAATCACACGGTTGTTGAGTTCCGCAAATCAGGTGACAGAAAAATTGTAGTGGCTGAGAACAAGCTTACAGGAGATAATGTAGAAATCCAGGCAGACGCTATACTCATCGCCTCTGGCAGAGCCTCTTACAGCGACGTCACGAGACCCGAAAAAACAGGTGTAAAGACGGACGAGGGAGGCTGGATAATAGTTGATGAGTATCTTAGGACGACCAAGAGTGATATATGGGCTTTCGGAGACGCAACGGGCAAACTAATGTTTAAGCACAAGGCCAACTATGAGAGTGTTGTCGTATATTATAATGCGTTCAAGGGAGAGCAAGTCAAGGCCGATTACCACGCGGTGCCTCATGCGGTTTTTACTGAGCCCGAGGTGGCAAGCGTTGGCCTCAGGGAAGAAGAAGCCGTGAAGAAACACAGGATACTCGTGGGATATGCCCGATATGGAGAGACAGCTAAAGGTGAGGCTATGATGGCCGAGGACTACTTCGTGAAAGTCATTATAGACAGGGAGACATCTGAGATTCTAGGAGCACACATAATAGGTCCTGAGGCATCACTCTTAATACAGGAGATAGTCAGTCTCATGTATACTGACACGAGGTCTGCAGAGCCGATTTATAGGGGAATGCATATACATCCTGCACTCTCAGAGGTTGTTGAGCGGGCATTTTTCCACCTACACGAGCCCGAGGAGTGGCATAGACACGAGCATTGAATTGACATTTTAGACCGTTAAATTAAAAAATTTTTAATTATTCTAGACGAGGCGAGGCATGTCGAAGAGGAGGCTCGTTTCAGCGCTTGCTGTACTCTATGCTCTCTACTTTGTCGTGTATGTACATAGAACCATAACTGGCGTGCTTAAGCCTGAATTTGAACATGTGTCTCTCCAGTATGGTATAGATGTTGCTTTACTGTCCTCAACGATGGCTTCAGCTTATTTCTATGCTTACTCGTCGATGCAACTCCCGGGAGGCGTCCTAGCTGACGCTTTAGGAGTTAAGAGATATACCGCCATAAGCGGAGGTATAATGACGCTTGGGGCACTATTATTTTCGACAACGAATCCTCAACTTATGATAATAGGTCGTATACTGATAGGCGCTGGCGCAGCGGCAATTTACATTTCCATACAAAGAGTGATAGGAGTATATGCAGACAAGAACAGTGGAGGAACATTAACAGGTCTAGCTCTCTCAATAGGGAATCTTGGGGCACTTTTTGCCACTATGCCTGCCAGATCATTAATAGACTCATTTGGTCTTCCTGCATTTTTCCTGGGTCTAACTGCTGTCACAGCGTTTCTTTCAATAAGTCCGCTATTTAGCATCGAGGATGAAGGGGTCAGCACCAGGGGAGTTATGGACGGGCTCAAGAAAGCTATCGGACAATTAAAGGTCGTAGCTCGGTCCTATCACTCTATAGCTGTCGCCTTAGCGTACACCGGGACATATTCAGCAATACTAGCTTTCCAATCGTATTGGGGATACGAGTATATGCAGACTTACTTTCACCTTACAAAATCAGAAGCTGCTCAAGCACTATTCTTGCTGGCACTTGCATTCCTGCTGAGCGTTCCTTTAGTAGGCTTCATTAGCGATACTGTGCTACGAAAAAGAAAACCTATCTTAATAGTCGGATGTCTCCTCCACTCGTTGGCTTGGTTTACCGCGGCACTGCTACCCCTCATAGCTCCTTCCAAAAGCACGCTCTACGCTTTTACATTCCTATTGGGACTTATAGCATCAACACACATGGTTATTTCGCCGATGTCTCGGGAGGCTTATCCCCCCGAGTTCTCAGGGACTACGTTTGCCTTTGTAAATCTGGTGGGTTTTCTCGCTGTGGCTATATATCAAAGCCTAGGTATATTTATAGGGGATCCGTTAATAATCTTAAAAATATTTGGCGTCAGCGCCCTTATAACAGGGATTATGGCTATAAAGACACGAGAAACTTTATAAAAAAATATTTTTAAGGAGTCTGGACTGCGCCATACCAAGGACTCCATTTACCCCAAGCCGGTATGTGTCCGA